>CAZZXJ010000015.1:781-19140 GCA_964657905.1 uncultured Stigonema sp. | reverse complement strand
CTCATGACCAATGACCAATGACCAGTGACTCATGACTCATGACTAATTAAGGAGGATTTTTTGTGGAGTGGCGAATGCGGGCTATTCGCGGAGCAACAACCGTTTCCGAAAATACGGTTGAGGCAATGCAAGAAGCTGTGATGGAACTACTAGATGAACTGGAAAAACGGAATCAACTGCATCCAATGGACATTATTAGTGTGACTTTCACGGCAACACGCGATCTCGATGCTAATTTTCCAGCTGCGATCGCACGTAAGCGTCCTCACTGGGATAATGTGGCAATGTTAGATTTGCAGCAAATGCATGTCGAGGGTAGCTTAGAACGCTGTATCCGGTTTTTAGTCCATGCCTACCTCCCAAATACCGCCCCAATTTACCATAGCTATTTGCGTCACGCTGCAAACTTGCGTCCCGATTGGAGTTGACCATCGCTACTTTTTACTTTTTACTTCCCCCAAAGGGATGAACCCGGCCTGCTCAATCGCCTTTTGCCCCTGGTCGGTTAGCAAAAGTCTGGTATAGGCAACGCCAGCCTGCTGTTCCCGGCTCCTGTTCTGCTTAATAATCACAAACAATTTGCTGATCATTGGATAACTGCCGTTCTTGATCACTTCAGTGTTGATCTGATTCCGCTTTAGTGGGCATTGGTTTTGCGGTACTAAGGGTTCACGGTAGGGGGAAATGAGCTGAGCTTTAGTGACCCCTACGGGCAAAGGCTTTACCGTACATTGAGGCACTACTCCCGTGGCAGAAGCGTAATACAGACCACCAGGGGTTTGGCTAACCCGGTGCAGTCCCTCTGTAGTGGAGTACACATACTGCACATTGGAGCTAAGGGGTTTTTCTAACAACCCCTTGCTAGAGAATAATACCGCGTCTGCGTTTTCTGGGTGCTGGGAGAAGGGGGTGATGGCGAGGTCTGGGCCGCCCACCTGCCTCCAGTTAGTAATCTGCCCCAGATAAATCTGCTGCAACTGGTCAATGGTTAAGCCCGATACCTTAAGTGCTGGGTTGACTACTACCACTATCCCGTCAATGCCAATCTGACGTTGCTCAAGTGTGAAACCTCGCTGCTGCGCCATGGTGTATTCTTTTGCTGTGAGGGGACGGGAAGACTCAGTGAAGTCCAATTTACCGTTGAGCAACATGCGAATGCCCTCCCCAGAACCGGGACTGCTGTTAGCAGGGTCTACGTAGCGCAAGTGTAGTTCTGGGCGAGTGTTCTGGATCTGAGAATCTACTAGTTGCCTAATCGGCGCCCAAGCTGTACTACCACCATAGTTGAATGAGCCGATGGGAACATCAGTAACTGTTTTAAAGGTTGAAGCAGCAGGAACAGAGGTAGTTGGTACACCTTGGCGAGAGGAAGATGAAGCGCCATTGGCGATGAACAAGCGCGGCCTCAGCCATAACCACAGTCCGCCGATGATTAAAATTGTAACTAGTTCACCAATGATCAAACCTCTGATCATTTGTATGGCGTCTCTGCTGAGTGGGACGCGTTGTTTGCTATTGTTGTTCATGTTTATCTTCCTATAATATTAGACAGATGCCCCAACATAAGCTTATCCATGCTCTGAACAGACTTACTCATTAGGGCTTGCTCTGTTAAATATGCTATTCATGAAGTTATTTACAGCTTGCGAAAATTTACGTAAAGCTTCTTTAGTAAAAACTATATATTAATTCTATAGATAGACCATTTTAGCAAAATTATTTAACACATCCCTATACAACCGTTGTGTAAATTGTAACATGTTAGACCAGTTACTAAGGGAGCGTTACCAGGTTGTTCAAGTTTTAAGTCAAGGTATATTCTGTGAAACCTACATAGCCCAAGACACTAACTTTCCCGATCATCCCATCCGCATCGTCAAACATTTCTTACCCAGCAGTAAATGTCCGATTCCGGTGGAAATCCGTAGACGGCTATTTAACCGAGAAGCAGAAGCCTTGAAAAAACTCGGCGACTATGACCTGGTTCCGAATCTTTTAACTTATTTTGAAGACCAACTTGAGTTCTACTTGGTGCAAGAGTTCATTGAAGGGCATCCCCTTAGTGCAGAAATGCCTCCAGGTTACCGGTGGTCTGAAAGCAAAGTTTTTCAACTACTGCAAGAGATCTTGAACATCCTGAATTTTATTCACAACCATGGGCTGATCCATCGAGATGTCAAGCCGAGCAATATTCTTAGACGAAAGCTGGACAATCGGTTAGTCCTCATTGATTTTGGAGCCGTCAAGCCAAACTGGAATCAATTGGTCACAGATCAAGGAAAGAATTCGAGCTTCATTCCCATCGACCAACACACCACCATTTCTATCGGTACACCGGGCTATATGCCCAATGAGCAAGTGAGAGGCAGACCACGCCCCAACAGTGATATTTATGCCTTAGGCATGATTGGTATCCAAGCACTAACGGGGGTACATCCGACACAATTACCAGAAGACCGCAATACAGGTGAGATCATCTGGCAACCCCTAGGTGACGTTAGTCCTGGGCTAGCCTCGGTACTCAACAAGATGGTGCACTACCACTTTCAAGACAGATACAAGTCGGCAAGAGAAGTACTGGAGGCGCTTGCGCCATTAACCAATCTTTACACACCAACATATGAGTCAGATTTTACTTCCCCATCTGTAAACTTTACATCGGGGTCTCAAACCCCCTCATTTAGGCAGGATACTAAACAAGTTTTTGAAAGCAAACTATCAGCACAACTCCTAAACGACCACACAAGCGATACTACTACTATTTCTGCTTTTCCTCAGAAATCTGCTTTGCTAATTGGCTTAGTAATAGGCGTAGTCTCTGGTCTAATTCTCATGGTTGTGAGCTACTGGTCTGTGCAGATAATTACTCCTGCTCCCATCCAAAATCCCCAGATTCAACAGCCAAGCCATTCTCCGTGACCTTTGGCATAAAGTCTAAAGCCCTATTCTTTGTTCTGTTGATGTTGGATGATGATTATCTTGAACACTATCTCTGTGGATCAAAAACGCCACAATTCCAACTACAACTAAGTTAGTAATTAGAAGCCCAACAGCACTCCATATCCAAATTTTCATTTTGTAATCCATTGGATACCCCTTAATTGGAGACAACTGTTTTCATCTCAAAGATAAACAGTTATTGTGCGAATTCTTTAAACCGATTGCTGTAATCTTTAACGTTTGGTGTCATTTACAAGAATTACGAAAAACTCATAAAAGCGGAACATATTAAAATGGTTATCTGTGTTAGCAGGAAATTAAGAAGGCGACTACCGATTAGGTGGGCAATGCCCACCTAATTTAGTGCTAATCCTTAATAGTTTTATGGTGATGTAACCTAATCCCTAAAAAAACGTCGTAAACAAACTCAAAAAAGTCTTTTTTCTGTAGCAGTCCTAAAGATTGGGGGCAACCTTTTTCATCCAAAAGAGGCTTCATAAGATAGTATGTAGGCTGGTAATTATACCAAGGAATAGAAGGCCACAAGTGATGAATTAAGTGGTAATTTTGCCCCATAATCAGGATATTGAGAATTGGGTTGGCATAGATGCGAGCATTTTTCCAGCGATCGCGCTCTTGGTGAGGGCGATGAGGGAAATAATCAAAAAACAACCCCAGTGCTAACCCGACTACAGCAGACGGTATGAACCAAAAATTGAGAATATAACCCAAAAAGTGGTATTGAACTGAGATATAAAAAATTGCCACAACAAACAAGCGACTCAGAAACCATTCTAATAGCTCATGTTTGCGCCACAGCTGCCGCTTAAAGAAAAATACCTCGTGGTACAAAAAGCGCACTGGAAGCAACCACAGTGGCCCACCAGTAGAAACATAATGATCCGGGTCGTTTTCCGGATCGTTGACATGGGCATGATGCTGCAAATGCACTCGCGTAAACACTGGAAAGGCAAAAACTAGCATCAGGGCACTGCCATGACCTAATATGGCATTAATCACCCGGTTACGATGAGCAGACTGGTGACAGGCATCATGAATCACCGTGCCTGCAATATGTAAGGCAAGAGTGTTTATGGTAAAACATAGCCAGTGGGGCCATTCCCAAAGCCAGTAACCAAAGTTAGACAACACAAACATTCCCAAAGCTGCTAAAAACATTAGCAGCGTCGAACTGAAATCCCCAGGCGCGGCTAATAATTCCTTAGGTGGGACTGTCATTGGCTTGTATGCCTCCGACATCAGCATTATGGACTCCTTAATATATCAAATACTGCGAGTATACGATACTAACTGACAAATAATAAAGTTTTATGTAGCAAAATTTATCAACCCCTTGACATATTAGTAACTGAATAACGTTATGATTCCAAAGGAGTCAGGAGTCCTTAATATTCTGACTTCTGACTCCTGACTCCTGACTCCCTCAATAAGAGTATATGGCAGCGCCATTCATGATTGACTCAGCCGCGACAGACAATAGATGCCCCTTAAATTAAGATGATTTCCTGAGTAGCTCCCTAGGTTCAGCCCCTATGCAACTAAGAGATTCTGTACGCCGGACAAAAATTGTCGCCACAATTGGTCCAGCCACCAGCAGCCCAGAAATGCTCAAAGCCCTTATTGAGGCTGGTGCGACAACGCTACGGCTAAACTTCTCCCATGGTACTCATGTTGACCATCAGCGCAATATTCGTCTAATTCGGCAAACCGCCTTTGAATTGAATCGCCCAGTAGCGATCCTCCAAGACTTGCAAGGACCAAAAATTCGCTTGGGGAAGTTTGAAACCGGATCTGTGGTGGTGGCAAAAGGCGATCGCTTCACGTTGACCAATCGTCCGATTATTGGTCAACAGGAAATTAGCTGTGTCACCTACGATTATTTAGCAGATGAAGTTCCCGCAGGAGCAAGAATTCTCCTTGATGATGGCCGAGTAGAAATGCTAGTAGAGGAGATTAACCGGGAAAAAGGTGATTTGCATTGTCGCGTCACAGTGGGTGGGGCGCTTTCTAACAACAAAGGCGTTAACTTTCCAGGAGTTTACCTGTCAGTTAAGGCGATGACCGACAAAGACCGAGAAGATCTGATGTTCGGTCTAGACCAAGGTGTGGACTGGGTAGCGCTTTCCTTTGTCCGCAACCCGCAAGATATGATCGAAATTAAAGAGCTGATTTCCAGCACGGGTAAGCAGGTGCCTGTCATTGCCAAAATTGAAAAGCACGAAGCAATTGAACAAATGGAAGCAGTTCTAGCTTTGTGTGATGGCGTCATGGTGGCAAGAGGCGACTTGGGTGTGGAACTGCCAGCGGAGGATGTCCCCATACTCCAAAAGCGGCTGATTGTCACTGCCAACCGCTTGGGGATTCCGATTATTACCGCCACCCAGATGTTGGACAGCATGGTTAACAACCCCCGTCCGACTCGCGCCGAAGTGTCAGATGTGGCAAATGCAATTTTGGATGGTACAGATGCGGTGATGCTGTCGAATGAAACCGCCGTTGGCAATTACCCAGTGGAAGCTGTGGCGACAATGGCGCGGATTGCTGAGCGCATTGAGCAGGAGGAGTCGCTAAACACAAACGCACGTCAGGTAAGAGATACCAGACGTTCCATTCCCAATGCCATTAGTCAAGCAGTGGGTCAAATTGCGGAGCAATTGGGAGCAGCGGCAATTATGACCTTAACCCAAACCGGAGCAACAGCTCGCAATGTCTCCAAGTTTCGTCCTCAAACACGCATTTTGGCAGTGACGCCTCATGTTAACGTGGCAAGGCAACTGCAGCTCGTGTGGGGAGTGAAACCCCTGTTGGTGCTAGAATTACCTTCCACAGGTCAGACCTTTCAAGCCGCTATTAACGTCGCTCAGGAGCATCAGCTACTGTCTGAGGGGGATTTGGTAGTAATGACGGCAGGCACACTCCAAGGCATCTCCGGGTCAACGGACTTGATTAAGGTTGAGGTAGTAACGGCGGTGCTTGGTCAGGGAATCGGACTAGGACAAGGTTCTGTGAGTGGTCGTGCACGGGTAGCCCACACTGGCATGGATGTCAGTAACTTTAATCATGGAGATATTTTGGTTGCTTCGCGCACCAGTGCCGATTTTGTTGAGGCAATTCGCAAGGCGGCTGGAATTATTACCGAAGAAGAAAGTCTTACTAGCCATGCGGCGGTTATCGGCTTGCGTCTTGGAGTCCCGGTGATTGTTGGTGTGAATAAGGCAACGCAAGTGATCCGAGATGGTGCGATTTTGACAATGGATCTACAGCGGGGTTTGATTTATTCTGGGGCGGTGAGAACACCTTAGAAGTTGTTTGTTAGTTGTTAGTTGTTAGTTGAATGTTCTAATAACCACTAACCACTAACAATTCCTAATTATGCTTTGACAGATATTTTTTGATGAACTACCATAATCGCTGGACAGGATAGCCATTAAAGGCAGAATCTATACTTAGAATAGGTAGCTGCTCAACTGTAGCTTGTGCAATCAGTAGCCGATCAAATGGGTCTCGATGTTGATTAGGCAAAGTTTGTAGTGCCAGAACGTGTACTAATTCTATTGGTAAAATCTGTAAGCCGTTGGTTTGCTGTTGACTATCTATCAAACTTGCTAACGGCATATTTAATTTCAGTTTACCTAGTTGGAACTTGATTTGCATTTCCCAGACACTGACTACACTTAATATTAAATCGTTGTTGCTATCACCAAGAAGACTGTGTACCAGTTGGGAAAGTCTTTCTGGTGTAAGTGTCCACCAGATTAAAGTGTGTGTGTCTAACAATAGTTTCATTGCCCACCTGTCCAAAATTCATCTGGTAAAGGGTCATTGAAATTTTCACTTATCCAACCCTCACCTTTATGTAAGCCAGCTACACGTGATCGCTGTGACGTAACAGCAGGAACTAATCGCACTAATGGCTGCTCGTCTTTGACAATAATCACTTCTGTGCCTTGTATTGCTAGTGCCAGTAGCTCATCTAGCTGCGTTTTGGCTTCACTAATATCGATTATCTTAGACATGGTATTAACCTTCTAAGGAATACTTCTTCTCTTTTACTTTATGCTCCCCTTAGGCAAAAACATGGGCTTGTTATGTAGAGCATACTTTAAAGGTAACGTGATAAAACTTCAACTGTCGCTTGTCCAGTTTTTTGCCAACTGAATTGATTTGCTCTACTGATGCCTTTGCGGGAAAGGCGATCGCGCAATTCTGAGTCAGTTGCAATTATTTGCATTGCCTCAGTAATTTCCTTAGTATTATAAGGATTAATGAGAATGGCGGCATCGCCAGTAACTTCCGGTAGGGAGGAGAGGTTGGAAGCGATCGCAGGAGTGCCGCAAGCCATTGCTTCTAGAACCGGCAAACCGAAGCCTTCCCAAAGACTAGGAAAGACTAGGGCGATCGCACCATTAATAATTTTGGGCAATTCGCTGTATGGAACATAATTGAGAAATCTTACTTGCTCAGTTATACCCAGATCCTTAACTTGCGATTGCAAAACAGGGGTGTAACGCGGATCGGTTGATCCTGCTAGCCATAGTTCATAGTCCTTGCTGTTAGATAATGCTGCAAAGGCGGCGATGATTCTGTGTAGGTTCTTGTGAGGGTCATGTCGTCCAATGTAGAGGAAGTAGGGAGAATACTCTCCATCTAAAGTTTGATCAGAACTAACCCCCCTTAGTAAGGGGGGAATATAGCCAGCCACCCCCGTGCGCGGGTTCCCCGCGTTGAGGGGAGTGGCGTGGGTTGGGGGGATCGTAGGGCGAAAATGATTGGCGTCGTATCCGAGGGGAATAGGGGTAATTTTACTAGCAGAAATTTGGCAAAAGTCAATGATGTCATTGGCAGTGGCATGGGAGTTGCAGATAATGTGTTGCGCTTGGGCGAGAACTTGAGGAATGCAGTAACGATGGTAATGTGTTAGAGGTGAAAAGGGTTTGGGAAAGCGCAACGGAATAAAGTCGTGAACCATCACGACAAAACGGCAGTTGGAAAATAAGGGTGCTTCTGTTTGAGGAGAAAATAAAAGCTGGGATTTTAACTTTTTATAAATTTGCGGTAGTTGGAATTGTGTCCATACAAGGCGAGCAAAATGCCCTTTTGAGCCTTGAGCAGGAGTCAGATTATCTGGAACTGGATAGCAGTCAAATTCGGGATAAATTTGGGCAGCTAATAAGGTGGGATTAAGAGTTTTTAAATAGGGGAAAAGATTTGTGGCATAGTTGCTTATGCCTGTAGGTTGGGAAAAGAGAATTGATAAGTTAACTAATACTTTGCTCATTTATATCAAACTTAACCCGCTCATAAATCTGACGGTGTGGAATTTGGCAGTTAGCTGAAACTAGGGTCAAAACTCCATCCTTGACGTCAGATTCGCTGAAAAGCCAGTTGCCGTAACCAAAGTACTCTTCAATGGAGTAGAAACGGGGTGGGATTTGCACAACCATAGCAAAATCCTGTAAGTTATTTGTATTTTGCTGAATAACTTTAGCTTAGCATTATGAATAAAGGTTTAATGAAGTTTATTTTTTAAATAAAGTAACACCCCGTAAAATTTACCAAATGCTACTTGAGGTTTGAGGGCTATTAAGATGATAGCGTAAGAAATAACTCGAATGAATCTCTGGAGGGTCACTAACTTGTTTGTATATCTATCTAAAGTAAATAAGTAACTATAGGTACTATGTTTAATTTTTCTAAAAATATATTTATTAGTAATTGAAGAGGGCTGATGTCGCACACCAAATTGCTTGGTTACTGCAATTAAATGTCCCTGATTGGCTGAACGCCTGCAAAAGTCAAAATCTTCATAGTAAAGAAAGTAAGCAGGGTCAAACTGAGGTAATTCACGAAAGTTGCGAAGATTAATTATTAAGCTACAACCTGAAACCCAATCGCAAGCGACATAATCTGCATCTGTATTTGTTAACAGATCTTGAGTCACGATTGCTCCCGTAGCGCGAATGAAGCATCCACCAGCAAACCAAACTTCGCCTGTAGGAGTATGAACAATGGTACCGAGAATTGAAATTTCAGGATGAAAATCAAAGAATGACTTAACTTTATTTAGAGTGTTTTCTAACAGATAAGCGTCTGGATTAATTATCCAGACAATCCCTTGAGGGTCTTCAGCGTAAATAAACTTCAGACCTAGATTACAAGCACTTCCAAAACCAAGATTATTTCCGGCGTTAAAAATTAAGACAGACTCACTTTTGAGTTGCTCTATAGAATCGTCGTCACAGGAGTTATTGATGATAACTGTCTTGTAATCTACGTTGTTGATAGCTGGTAGAGAACTGATTAATTTGGTTACGAGAGTTGTGGAATAATAGTTAATTGTTAAAAAGTAAATCACGTTAGTTCAATTTGACAGTTATCACCAATCATAAATCGCAAAGCTTTGGGGCGACAAGGTGCTACAGTCAACTGTACCCTTTGCCCAATAACACTTTTCTTTTTCCATACAGGAGCGCAGGGGCTTGATACCTTTTAGGGTATGGATATTCTTCTTTTTCACTACACCCCACACCCCACTCCCCAACGCAGGTTTTGGTAAACATGTGCCTTTACCACTGGAGAGAATTAGTGCTTTCATAGTCCAGAGTCAATAGTCAATAGTCCAAGGTCTTTAACTATTGACCGAGAACGGGGTGTGGGGTGTAGGGTGTGCTCGGTGGAGTCAGATAAAACAACCACACCCTGTTAGGGGGAAGGCGCCCCTACATTTATGTATGAAATCAAAGAAAAATGTATTTCGAGACGCGTAGCGCTCCTAGTTGCAACGTCCTTGCTTGAAACCCCTGCATTTATGTATGGGGTTCCCTACACCCTTTTCATTATTGACTCTGGACTATTGACTAATCTAAACTCTTTTAACATTTGCCTTAATGCTTGCCGCCAGTGGGGTGGATGGTTTCCTAAAACTGTGGATATTTTGGCACAAGAGAGGACAGAATAGCTAGGGCGACGAGCAGGTGTGGGATATTCGGCGGTGGTGATGGGGATAACTCGCTGGACTGTTAGGGGAAAGCCTAGCTGTTGGGCTTCTTCAAAGATGGTAAAGGCAAAGTCGTACCAGCTAGCAACACCGCTATTAGTATAGTGGTAGGTTCCGGCAATTTCTGAGCTTAACTGGGGAATAATCTGCATGAGCACTTGTGCTATGTTTTTTGCCCAAGTAGGGCTACCAATTTGATCAGCAACGACGCGAATTTCTTCCCGTTCTGTTCCCAGTCGCAACATGGTTTTAACGAAGTTACTTTTGCCAAATGTGCCATAAACCCAAGCGGTGCGTAGGATGAAGTGATGGGCGCAGGACTTTTGAATTGCTTCTTCTCCTATAAGTTTGGTTTTACCATATACACTTACAGGGTTAGTTGCATCAGTTTCTGTGTAGGGGCGACTGTTGTTACCATCAAAAACGTAATCAGTGGAAACGTGAATTAGAAAAGCTCCCAGTTTTTCAGTTTCTTCAGCAAGAATTCTCAATGCTGTACCATTGACAGCTTTTGCCAGTTCAGGTTCGCTTTCGGCTTGATCAACAGCAGTATAAGCTGCGGCGTTAATGATGATTTGGGGTTTGTTTTCCCTAATAACGCTGCGGAGAGTATTGGGTTGGGCGAGATCTACAGTGGGGCGTGCAATTGCAATGGTATTTCCATAAGGTTCAAGGATTTGAATTATTTCTTTGCCCACTTGACCGTTGCTGCCGATCAGCAAAATTGCTTTACTCATTCCCTCAGATCACCTAAGTATTGGCGATTACAGGTTAGCACAGCTTGCAGTGTTACTACCTAACAAATGATCCGGGCAATTACAACTCCTACTGGACAAAAGATTTCGGTACACTTCTTAACGTCTAAGTATCAGCCTGAAGATTCTGTCAGCTTGTAGCAATTAGCTTTTTTGCTACAAAATTTCCTATACCCTCAAGTCAATACTTCTTGGTTAGGGATCTCAAACCCTTGCAGATCACCTCAAGTAGTCCCTGTAGAAACCAAGACTTACGCACTTTACCCCTCTTTTATCACTATCATAAAACAAAAATCGCAGATGTCATATCAAAGGCGATCGCACTTTTTTAAGGGACAATCTCAGCCATTTTAAAAGGTTTACCATCTGCGTCTTTAGCAGACAAAATTGGTGGTACACTCAGATGCCAATCTATAGCTAAGTCATGGTCATTCCAGAGGATACAGCGGTCATATTGGGGAGCGTAGTAGTCTGTAGTTTTGTAAATGACTTCGGCTGTTTGCGAAAGTACAACAAAGCCGTGAGCAAAGCCAGGGGGTATCCAGAGTTGGCGTTTGTTAAGGGCACTAAGTTCGTAACCAACCCATTTGCCAAAGGTTGGGGAACTTTTTCTAATGTCTACGGCTACGTCAAAAATAGTGCCGAAGATCACACGAATGAGTTTACCTTGCGGTTGTTTTATTTGGTAGTGCAATCCACGTAACACATTTTGCTTGGAGTCGGAATGGTTGTCTTGTACGAAGTTGACAATAATGCCTGTTTTCTCAGTAAATTGTTGATGATTGTAAGCCTCGAAGAAAAAACCGCGATCATCTTGGAAGATTTTAGGTTCGATGATCATGATATCAGGGATTTCGGTAGGGATGATCTTCATATTTCTTCTTGACTATTGAGCGGATTTTCAGAATTTTCGGGTCTGCTGTTGATTTATGAGTATTGACGAGCAGCTGATGATTGACTGGGAGCTAAGTTGGTTGGTCCAATTAAACACAACTAGTACCGCTTGGCGGAATTAAAAATTAAAAATTAAAAAAGCTTATGATGCAAGCTTTTCGATGATTCTGAATGGTTGCTTTATTTCCGCCGTCGTGTACTAGTCAGGATGGTCATTAGGAGCCACTACGCCTAAGCGCCTCCGCCGACAACCGCGCAACTGGCGTTCATTTGTAAGGGTGTAAGGCGTGTTTACGAGTCTTAATGTAGTTATGTTTATTTGCACGCACCTACTTAATGTCTAAGTAGTTCTCAAGAACTTTGCGGATTGCTGCTGGCAACGTTTGTACACCCTCTTTGAAAAAGAAAATTACTGCACTAAGGTTTTAATATAAAGAAATCTCCAGCAGAGGTTGAACTTTTTGGCATTTTTGGCAAATATTTTTCCGAAAGGCAGCTATCATCGTTTGAATGTTTGAATTCAAGTGTCAAAAGATATCTATAGTTATACCTTAGTATTAAATGAACCCAGAAAACTCGGAAACTTACATAAATCATCCAACGTGGGGTTTGCTCTATAGGATATGTATAGTGGATGAAAACCAAGAGTTGTTCACCACACTTTATGCCCAACGCTTATTTTTTTTGGTCACAGCTGATGGGAAGGGTCTGAAATTTCAGTCTATAGGTCGTACTGAGGCGAGAATGATGCTGGAAAATCGCTTACGTAACCTGCGTCGCACAGGACAATCTCAGGAGTACGATCAGCTTCAGAGTGTTTTCCAACGCACATTCCAATGAGCAGTTCTCTAGCTTTCCGTATTGCTGCTATTCGCTCCTCACTCCCGGATTCAGTCAAGTTGATTGCTGTCACAAAGCAAGTTCCTCCTGAAGCAATGCGCTCCGCGTACGCTGCTGGAATTCGGGACTTTGGGGAGAATCGCATCCAAGAAGCAGCCAGCAAACAAACCGAGTTACAAGATTTGTCGGATATTACGTGGCACTTTATCGGAAATTTGCAACCCAATAAAGCCAAAAAAGCCATTGAACAATTTAGGTGGATTCACTCTGTAGATAATTTGAAGCTAGCCGAGCGCTTAAACCAATTGGCGCAACAGCTAGAAGTAAGTCCTCTAGTTTGCCTACAAGTGAAGATTCTGCCCGACCCCAACAAGTCGGGTTGGAGTGTCCCACAACTATTAGCTGATTTACCAGCACTCAATCAATGTAAAAATTTACAAATTCAGGGATTGATGACAATTCCACCGTTAGGACTAGATGATTCAGCAATTTTGAATGTATTTAATAGTACCCGTGAATTGGCAAAGGAGATCCACGAACAAAACTGGTCTAATATTCAAATGCAGCATCTTTCCATGGGAATGTCTGGTGACTACCAATTGGCAGTGCAAGCTGGTGCAACGATGGTAAGACTCGGAACCATCTTATTTGGAGAACGCGCTCTATAAGAGCAGGGAGATGGGGAGAATTCGTTTAACTCATAGCTCCTTGCTCCTCACTCCCCTTTTCGGTAGATATGATCGCGATTTAATGCAGAAAAAGAAAATCTCATAACACGCTGGTTCAATAGGTAACAAAAGATATAGTATTTACAAAAGCGAAAGCAAACTAAAAGACAGAGTGGAAAGTAACTTTTCATAATAAATTTTTTAGGATATAATTTTAACTCATTATTGGGTGTAGACCATGCATAGACGTTTCAAGGGGGCATCTGTTTATAACAAAAACTAGTAGTAAATGCTACAAACAGCAATATAATTGCCATGTCCGCCCGAAGTTTGGATTAGCGTAAGCTGTCGCTCCAACTTCTCACTGTAGCGGTGTAACTAAACTCAAACAATTTTTGCCACATCAGTATAAAGTACTTGGCACTAGGAGCGTAAGTCATGAACAATATTTTTTCCAAATTGAGAGACTTTGTGGGTCTGAATGAGCCAGTAGAATACGAGTACTACGAAGAAGAACCAGAACAGGCAGAGAGTTACCAAAATCTGTATCACGAACAAAATCCACAAGTGACACCACAAGAAACCAATACTCAAAATCGACGCTGGCGTGAACCCATGCCTACAATGGGTGATAATGTACCAACAGAGTCCAAGTCTATGAGTAATGTTATTGGTATGCCAGGAGCAGTGAACGGTATTTCAGAAGTGTTAGTACTTGAACCACGCACCTTTGAAGAAATGCCCCAAGCAATTCAATCATTGCGAGAGCGCAAGTCAGTAGTATTAAATTTGACAATAATGGATCCGGATCAAGCACAGCGGGCAGTAGATTTTGTAGCAGGTGGCACTTACGCCCTTGATGGACATCAAGAGCGCATTGGTGAGAGCATATTTTTGTTTACACCAAGCTGTGTGCAAGTTAGCACTCAGACGGGAGTTATTCATGAAGTACCGCAACCGCCTGTGCGCCCCTCACGTCCCACAGGTCCAAATCCAGCATGGGGCAACGAACCTAACCGGATGGCACAATAAACCTAAATTAGTCAATAGTCCAGAGTCAAAAGTCCAAAGTCCAAACATTGACTATTGACTATCAACTATTAACTAATGACTATTAAATTTGGCTTAATTGGTGGCGGGGTAATGGGAGAAGCGCTCTTATCCCGCCTCATAGCTCGGAGTATTTATCAACCCTCAGAAGTCCTCGTCAGCGAACCGCAGTCGTCTCGACAGGGTTTTCTGGAGGAGCAATACAATGTAGCTGTGACGGCAGATAATCGTTTAGTTTTCACTCAAGCAACGGAAGTTGTATTTTTGGCAGTGAAACCTCAAGTGTTTAGTGCGGTTGCCCAAGAATTAGCAGATGTCGTCAGTACACAAGATTCAAAGCCTCTAGTGATTTCCATCTTGGCAGGTGCGTCTTTAAGTCAGCTAGAAGCAGCTTTTCCCCAGGTACCAGTAATTCGGGCAATGCCCAATACTCCAGCAACAGTGGGAGCAGGAATTACTGCAATATGTTTAGGTGCGTACACCAAAGCAAACCACCAAGAAATAGCACGACTGATATTTTCAGCGGTAGGAGAAGTAGTAGAAGTTTCAGAAACACTGATGGATGCAGTGACGGGACTATCAGGATCGGGTCCGGCTTACGTGGCAGTGCTTGTAGAAGCACTCGCCGATGGCGGCGTCGCATCGGGTTTACCCAGAGCGATCGCAAATCTTCTGGCATTACAAACAGTGCTAGGAACAGCCACGCTCCTGGATGAAACCAAAATGCATCCGGCAGAACTCAAAGACCGTGTTACCAGTCCAGGCGGTACGACAATTGCTGGTATTGCCCAGTTAGAACGATCTGGATTTCGCTCAGCCATAATTGAAGCAGTCCTGGCTGCCACATCTCGTTCCCAGGAATTGGGGAAATAGTCATTAGTCATTGGTCATTGGTCAGTATAAAAGAAAAAATAACGGACAATGGACAAATGACAACTAACAAAGTTGACAAAAGAGTAGTTAATATAGTAAAAAGTCTGGTTGCAATTGTGATTGAGTGAATTATCCTGCGCTGTCTCCAGAAGTTAACCCGAGTTCGATATTTCCATTTAAACTGGATCAATTCCAGAATGATGCGATCGCTTCCCTGAATGCTGGAAGCTCTGTAGTCGTGTGTGCGCCCACTGGTTCGGGCAAAACATTAGTCGGGGAATACGCCATCTATCGCGCTCTGGCGCGTGGAAAACGAGTGTTTTACACTACTCCATTGAAGGCGCTATCGAATCAGAAATTACGTGATTTCCGCGAAAAATTTGGCTTTGATCATGTCGGACTATTAACTGGAGATGCCAGTATTAATAGGGATGCACCGATTCTGGTGATGACCACAGAAATTTTCCGTAACATGCTGTACGGTACACCTATCGGGCAAGTGGGCATTTCATTAGTAGATGTTGAAGCAGTGGTGCTAGATGAGTGCCACTACATGAACGACCGCCAACGCGGGACCGTTTGGGAAGAATCAATTATCTATTGCCCCCGTGAAGTTCAACTCGTAGCCCTTTCGGCAACGGTTGCTAACAGCGATGAACTCACAGATTGGTTAAACCAAGTTCATGGTCCGACTGATTTAATCTACTCTGATTTTCGCCCAGTTCCTTTGGAATTTCACTTTGGCAATACCAAAGGGCTGTTTCCCCTGCTAAATGATGACAAAACTCAAATTAACTACCGCCTGTTAAAGAAGAAGGGTAGAAAGGGCGAGAAAGAGAAGGGTAAAGGTGGTAGACCCGAAGCCCCTGGCTTAATTGATATTTTGAGCCAGCTAGAGGAACGGGAGATGCTACCGGCAATTTACTTTATCTTCAGCCGCCGAGGATGTGATAAAGCGGTGGCGGATGTGGGTGACTTGTGGCTGGTAAATCCAGATGAGGCATACCAGTTACGGGTGCAAATTGACGAATTTTTAACCCGCAATCCTGAAGCGGGGCGTTCTGGACAAATTGCACCTTTGTACCGAGGGATTGCAGCTCACCATGCCGGTATTTTGCCTGCATGGAAAGTTCTGGTAGAAGAACTATTTCAGCAGGGGCTAATCAAAGTAGTATTTGCCACTGAGACCTTAGCGGCGGGAATTAATATGCCAGCCCGAACAACGGTAATTTCCACCCTTTCCAAACGTACCGACACCGGACACCGTCTGTTAAATGCTTCTGAGTTTCTGCAAATGGCGGGAAGGGCTGGTCGTCGAGGAATGGATGAACGAGGTCATGTGGTGACCCTGCAAACTCCTTTTGAAGGAGCGAAAGAAGCAGCGTATTTAGCAACTTCCAAAGCAGATCCCCTAGTGAGCCAGTTTACGCCCGGTTATGGCATGGTGCTGAACTTACTGCAAACCCATACTTTGGAGCAAGCCAGGGAACTGATAGAACGCAGCTTTGGGCAGTACTTAGCGACCTTACACCTACGACCGCAGTACGAGCAAATTGCGAATGCGCAAACACAACTAGGTCAACTTCAGACGCAAATTGCCACCATTGACGAAAGTGAACTGGCGAGTTATGAGAAATTGCGACAACGCGTGCGGGTGGAACAAAAGCTTTTAAAAACGCTGCAAGATCAGTCATTGGAATCCCGACAAGAGGAATTGTCGATGATGTTGACTTTTGCAGTTTCGGGGACGCTGTTAAGTCTTAAGGGAAAACACACAACAGTACCTGTACCTGTAACAGCAGTGTTAGTAGGGAAAACGCCCTGTCCTGGTCAGACTCCTTACTTGGTATGCTTGGGGCAAGATAACCGTTGGTATGTAGTGACGACAAAGGATGTACTGGATTTGTATGCGGAACTACCGCGAGTTGATGTACCTCCCGACTTGCTACCACCTGCTCAGATGCCTATAAGATCGGGACAGACATGCACTGGTGATCAGGTTTCAGCAGCGATCGCCCAGCAAATTCCCGATCCAGGAGAGTTTGTGCATCTGCCTTCAGAAGTAGCAGAACAACTCAGTCTGGTTACTGCCCTGCAAGACCAAATAGAGGCTCACCCCCTGCGTCAATCTGGCAATGCGTCTACTGTTTTCAAACGCAGAACACGTGCCACTGAAATAGAAGCCGAAATCCAACTATTGCAAGCACAAGTAGCGCAACAGTCCCAACGTCACTGGCAAGAGTTTCTTAATCTCATTGAAATTTTGCAGCGCTTTGAATGTCTAGAAGACCTAGTTCCCACGCGACTAGGGAAAATTGCCGCAGCAATTCGGGGAGAGAATGAATTGTGGCTGGGTTTAGCATTTGCCAGTGGTGAACTTGATAACCTAGATCCGCAACATTTGGCAGCAGCAATAGCCGCTTTGGTCACAGAAACCCCGCGTCCAGATAGTAGGGTTAGCTTTGAACTCAGTAATGAAGTCGCAGAAGCCTTGTCAAACTTGCGAGGAATTCGCCGCACTATGTTCCAGTTACAACGTCGGTATAACGTGACTTTACCTATGTGGTTGGAGTTTGAGTTAATTGCTCTAGTAGAACAATGGGCGTTAGGGAAGGAGTGGATCCAACTGTGCGAGAATACTAGTCTGGATGAGGGTGATGTGGTGCGAATTTTACGTCGGACGTTGGATTTATTATCACAGATTCCTCACGTACCCTATTTGTCCCAATCTTTGCAAAGCAATGCCAATCGCGCTATGCAACTGATTGATAGATTCCCAGTCAATGAGGTAGTGGAGTAACAAATAGCATCAATAATCCAGTCTTCACAGATTGCCCCAAACAGAGTCAGCCTGTTTTCATGCGTTGCAGTCAGGCTCAGCAAAATTACAAAGGCAATAAAGACTAACATATGAAGTTAATTAGTGTAAAAATATACGGTTTACAATTTTTATACTCGTTATACTCATTTTCAGGTTCTACCTGGGAATTTTTAAGAAGTGGCAATGCCACTTCTTTTTTTGATGTTTAGAGAACAGTGCAATATTTACGACACCCAAAAATTAGAGGAGTAGAGATTTATCTGGCAGCATTCTAGTACCGCTTGACGGAATTAAAAATTAAAAATTAAAAAAGCTTACATCATAAGCTTTTCACGATCTTTTTAATGGTAGCTTTATTTCCACACCCTGTGTACTAAGGTCTTCTCCTCCCGCAATAATTGGGTTGATTAACCAAACAAATAAGGAAAACAAAAGTATATTAGAATCTCTAGTAAACTGGAAAGTCAACCCCCTTGGGGGAATTAAAAATATAAAATAAT
>CAZZXJ010000015.1:0-771 GCA_964657905.1 uncultured Stigonema sp. | reverse complement strand
TTTTTAATTTTTAATTTTTAATTGGAGCGAAGCGACAGTGTTAAGTCAAGATCACAAACCACTGTTGATTGGTCAGGTAACAGCTTTAAGCGGAGTTCCCATTAGGACAATTCGCTATTATGAAAGTCTGGGTCTGCTTAAGTCATCAGGACGAACAGAGGGAGGCTTCAGACAGTTTTCATCTGATGTGCTGATGCGTCTATCCTTTATTAAACGCGCTCAAACCCTCGGTTTGAGTCTGCAAGAGATTGGCGAAATCCTCCAAGTCTATGATGGCGGAAAACCTGCTTGCGATGAAATTCAACAGAAGTTAAAAGATAAGATATTTGAAATTAATCTGCAGATTGAGCAGTTGTTGACTTTGCGGGGTGAATTAAGGGGATTACTTTCAGGATGGGACAGTTTAACAACTAAGCCAGAAAATACAATCTGTCCCATTATTCAAAAAGATTAGACAGCGGTAGGGCGATGCCTGCGGCAAGCCGCTCCGCGTCTACGCACTCAGACTGACTAAGTAGGTAGGCACAATAAAACATAACTATATTAACTTTCATGAAGAGGCTGTCAGCCAACTAACAACTAACTACTAACAGCCCGCTTCAGACAGTTGTGTTTATTAACGCCGACTTACTTTACACCCCTATATCCTATGAACTCAAACTGAACCAATCAATAGTGGACAAACCCTGAAAATGTGTGTTATAAAATTTGAATATACACCTTAACAGATCGGGAAGTCTGGTAGCCCCGAAGAGAGAGTGTCAAGGAATT
>CAZZXJ010000014.1:4695-24973 GCA_964657905.1 uncultured Stigonema sp. | reverse complement strand
CATACACAGACTGGGTTTTAAGCTGTTTTTAACTGTCTAGTTATTTCTGCCGCCCAGCACTAGTACCGCTGCGCGGAAGTCAAAAGGCTTATGATGTAAGCTTTTCGTTGATTTGCAATGGTAGCTTTATTTCCGCCCATCTGTACTAGGTTGGCGGCGAAATGAATGGTGGCGCTACACTAAGATCTCCTTAATTAGCCGAGAAGCGCAATTGCGTTTGCGATAAAACCTAATTTCCAAGAAGAACGAAAAAAGAAGCGCCAAGAGTATTAATGTGGAAAAACCTGTCTTTCACTTTGGCACAAAACTTTGATTTTGTCAACCATCGTGATTTGGGGAGTGGGTACGGGAATGGGGAAAAATCATGTTCGCTCATTCCCCAGACGTGATCTGGGAATGCGTTCAACAGAGGCTCTACCTCTGGTAAATTGTGGGAGGCAGCAGTCCAGGCACTGCGTAGGAACGAAAAGGAAAAAAATTTCTGAACTTTGGCACTTATAAGAGTTCGTTTCTTCTAAAATGGAAGCGTTGTACTTGGGCACAAGGACGAGGAATCAGTTTTACTTATCGTTTAAAAGCCAGAAAGGGGAAGCTCTCTGATAGAAATTTTGAGGTCAATTGCTGCTAATAGCAATTAATCGACAGTTAACTCTAGGTTGTAAGATATAAAATATTATCATCAAATTTGCGAGGAAAATCAGGTTTTTGAGAATCTTGATGAAATATATTAGGTATATCTTATTATTGGTATTTTGACTGACGACATACTAAAACAGTAATTATGCCCACCGTGTCCATAGACCAAATTAAAATTGGTCCTAACCGCCGTCCGGTCAAGGACGAAAAAGTTGCGGAGTTGATGGAATCAATTAAGGCTAATGGTCTGTTGAACCCAATCACGGTAGATCAGAACCTAAACTTGGTTGCGGGACTGCATCGTCTTACAGCTTGTCAGCTGCTGCATCGCCAGGAAATTGAGTGCAATATTGTTACCTACACAGATGCTGATCAAGCTCGTTTAGCAGAAATTGACGAGAATTTGATCCGCAATGAGTTAGAACCTTTAGACCGTGCACAACTTTGGTTGGAACGAGAGCAAATTCTGAACAGATTGGGACTCAGGGCGAAACCAGGGGATAACCAACATACCCTCAAAGGTAGTGAAAAGATTTCACGACCTCCCAAAACTACTCTAGAATTAGCAAAAGAAGTTGGCTACAGTGAGCGAAGCTTTCAACTTGGTAAGCAAATTGCTAAAGATATTACCCCAGAAGTCAAAGAAATAATTAAGGATACGCCCCTTGCTAAAAGTACTACAGATTTACTGAAGGTAGCTAGGGCAGGTAGTAAAGAACGCACTTCAGCAGAACAAGCAGAACAAGCGCAACAGCAAGCTTTGACTAAAGGAGAGCAAGAAGAAGCCGCACGGTGTGCGAAACTGGCAGCACAGGCAAGGGCTAAGCAAAAAGAGTTACAAATGGAAGCCTATAAAAGTGCTATTGCTCAGAAGGAAGCTAAGTTACTCCGCAAGCAAGAAAAGGCTCAAGTTGAACAGCCGCTCAAGAAATCAAATGTCGCAACTCACCAGTTGGCAGTAAAAGTTGGCGAAGAATGGACTCTTGGTAGGCACTTAGTTTACTGTGGTGATACTTCTGGCAAAGAATTCCTGAAACTGCTGCCTGGGGATGCAGCCTTGGCGATCGCTACCCTTTCACAAACATGGAATCATGATTACTTAGTAAATGAGGCTCGGGTAGTGGCTGTGCTACGTTCTGAGGGCAACATTTATGAATTTTGTAGCCGTAATCGCATGCCCTTTCAATACGAATTAGTACTTGGCAATATATATATTGGTATTTTTTCTCACCACTCACTATCCAAACCCCAGACGCCAATCAATATTGAAGGAGTAGAGGGAATAGTGCCCTACCTGTTAAATTTGTATACCAATTCCAATAATTTTGTGATTTCCCCATTTATGGCACATGGTGAAATCCTGATTGCTTGCGAAAGGATGGGACGTAGTTGTTTTATTGGGGATGAGAATCCTGAATTGGTCGCTCGCGGAATTATTCGGTGGCAGAATTGGACTGGAAAGCAGTCCCAGAAAGCAGGGTTATAAGGAGTCAGGAGACAGGAGAACCCTTTATACACTTCGGTTAAGGTTATTGGTAAGAATTTCAGACGTGTAGAGACGCGACGCCCTTCGGGTGACCCTCGTTCCGACGCGCGAGTACGCGCTAACGCTACCGCTGACGCCGGAGTACCGGAAGATCGCAACGCTTACGCTAACGCAGTCCCCTGCGGAGGGAAACCTCCGCACAGTGCTGGCTCAAATTTCGCGTCTCTACAGAGGTGATCGCGCTTGTAAATTATCTGAGCCGAACAGTATTGGGAGAACCCCTTATCCATTTGTGATAGGATTGCAATCTAAATGTCGCACTTCTTCCCATTCTGATTCCTGACTCCTTCTTAGTATTCCTTTACTCTACAAAAATGTTTTTATCTTTTAACGAACAAAACACATTTATAAACTGTAATCAACAATATTATTTGAAAATAAGTAATAGTAAGCAACTATACTTTTTAATTTTTGGGAATATTGACAGCATGAAAAATCTATCTTTTTTATAAAAATGCTAAAAACGAACTATTCAATTTCTTGCAATCATGCTACTGTTTTTATTAATTCTAATAACTCAAAGAGGCAAGGAACTTTAGTTAGTTAATTGAGAGTAAAAAACTAAAAATAGTCTAATTGCCATTACTGAGGAATACTTGAATTATTGGTGCTGAGTTTTTCGTGAGGTCGGGTTGAGAGGAGTGTTGTTTCTGTAACGAGTTTGGCAAACTTTGTAAGTCAAATTCCGTAAAATATATTATCTTGGACGTTGAAACTGGCCATGGGATTTATCAAGATACAGAACGTTGTCATTAACACCAGCTACGTTGCCGCAGTAAAGCTAGATAATCAAAATGGCTATGGAGAAAAAAGCGTTTCTGTCCTAATAGCTACTCCTAAGTTTCTATTGTTCGAGTGTGAAACCACTGCTCAAAATCTGTATCATTACGAATGGATTGAATTTACTGGTCAAGCAGCTAACGCACTGCAAGACTATTTTACGAGTTGCAACAATGTCATCGACCTACTACCACAGTATCAGGAGTCGAGCATTGTATAGGATTTTTTTTCCACAATTGCTGTGATGTTGCCGAGCCTGGAAACACCCACTTCAACTGATCGTGGTGGTATTTGTTATATGGCGTTGATTTGAATAAAATCCGCAACGCCTTTGCAGATAGCATAGCTGCTTCAAATAGGAGATAGCTCGTTTTTCGTTGGTGAGATAAATTGCCACAGCTAAACAATTGACAGTAGTAAAAATTCGTCTATGTCCTATGTCTGCTTATTCAATTGATACTGCATTGGGGCAGCTAGAAGCCCAGATAAACAATTGTGAAAACGCTGTGTTTAGGTTTATTGAGGAGAAAAAAAAGATGTCAGATAAATCTTTGTCATTTAACAAGATTAACAGACAACTGCAACATAATCCTATAGCCATCGTTGGTATGGCTTCTCTGTTTGCCAAAGCGAGAAATTTACAAGAATACTGGCAAAACATCCTTAACAAAATTGACTGCATTACCGATGTGCCATCCTCACACTGGAGCATCGAAGATTATTATGACCCGAATCCGAGAAATCCTGAGGAAAAAACCTACTGTAAAAGGGGTGGGTTTATGCCGCATGTTGATTTTAACCCAATGGAATTCGGTATACCTCCTAACATTTTGGAAGTAACAGATGTTTCACAGCTGTTGGGTTTAGTGGTTGCGAAAGAGGCGATGGAAGATGCAGGCTACGGCTCATCCCGCGAGTTTAATCGCGAGACTGTTGGGGTGATTTTAGGCGTAGCAATGGCAAAGCAACTAGGGATGCCACTTGCTGCTCGGTTGGAGTACCCCGTCTGGGAAAAGGTTCTCAAAAGTAGTGGTTTATCCGATGAGGATACACAAAAAATTATCAAGAAAATTAAAAGCGCCTATGTGAACTGGGATGAAAATGCTTTCCCCGGTATGTTAGCCAATGTCATCGCTGGGCGCATTGCCAACCGCCTTAACTTCGGAGGTATAAACTGTGTCATCGATGCTGCTTGTGCTAGTTCATTAGGTGCTTTAAAAATGGCGATTAGTGAGCTAGTCGAGCATCGGTGCGACATGATGCTGACAGGTGGAGTAGACACCGATAACACCATCATGGCTTATATGTGTTTCAGTAAAACACCAGCTGTCACTCCTAGCGAGACTGTAAAACCTTTCGACGCCAAGTCCGACGGGATGATGTTAGGTGAAGGTGTGGGCATGATTGTACTCAAACGTCTAGAAGACGCCGTACGAGACAATGACAAAATTTATGCAGTCATCAAAGGAATCGGCACCTCCAGTGATGGGCGGTATAAAAGCATTTATGCTCCCCGACTAGAAGGACAAGTCGCAGCCTTGAAACGTGCTTATGAAGATGCTGGCTGTTCACCAACGAGTGTTAGTTTGATGGAAGCGCATGGCACAGGCACTATGGCAGGTGACCCCACTGAATTCGGGTCATTGAAAGAATTTTTTGGTGAACCAGACTCAAAAAGACAGCACATTGCGTTGGGCACAATTAAATCCCAGATTGGACATACTAAAGCAGCAGCAGGTGCAGCGAGCTTAATCAAAACTGCTCTAGCGTTGCATCACAAGATATTACCACCCACGATTAACGTTACTGAACCGAACCCCAAACTCAACATTAAAAATTCGCGGTTTTATCTGAATACCGAAACCAGACCTTGGATTCGTGCTGAAGGAGAACCGCCAAGACGTGCGGGTGTCAGTTCTTTCGGCTTTGGCGGTACAAATTATCACGTCGTTATGGAAGAATATGAAGCCGAACATAACCGTGCCTACCGCATACACAATACCCCCAGCGAGGTGCTGCTATTTGCCCCAAACCCTGCACAATTGTTGAATAACTGTGAAGATATTTTGGGTAATTTGCAATCTGAGGCAGGAGACAGATACTATACAGAACTGGTGGAGAACTGCAAGTCAAAAGAAATTCCTCTGGTTGCAGCCAGAGTCGGGTTTGTTGCAGAGTCTCGAACTGAGGCTTGCAAATTCCTACAAATCTGTATTGATCTATTGAAAAACAAAGCGTCAGCCCCATCATGGGAGCATCCCCAAGGAGTTTTCTACCGCTCCTCTGGTCTTGAATTGGCAGGAAAAGTGGTTGCTTTGTTTTCTGGGCAAGGCTCTCAATACTTGGATATGGGTCGGGAACTAGTGATGAATTTTCCCATCATGCGACACCTTTACGGGTATATGGATAGCCTTTTACTCAAAGATAATTTGCAGCCGGTGTCGGAAATAGTTTTTCCCCATCCTGTGTTTGAGGAAGCGGAAAAAAATGCCCAAGTTGCCGCATTGCAACGGACAGAATATGCTCAACCTGCAATTGGGATGTTGAGTGCAGGGCTTTACAAAATACTGCAACAAGCAGGATTCAAGTCAGATTTTGTCGCTGGACACAGCTTTGGAGAACTAACTGCCTTATGGGCGGGGGGAGTTTTGAGTGATGAAGATTACTGCTTCCTAGTAAAAGCTAGGGGTCAGGCAATGGCTGCTCCCCAAGACCCCGACTATGATGCAGGAACCATGCTGGCTGTGAAAGAAGAGATCAGCAAGGTGGAAGCAGTTCTCAAGCATTTTCCTCAGATCACGATCGCTAATCTAAATTCTCCTCATCAAGTTGTGTTGGCAGGTCCTGTAGCGGAAATCGCGCGCATTCGCCAGGCTTTACATGACCAAGGATGTGCTGCTGTTTTGCTACCTGTGTCAGCAGCTTTTCATACACCGCTGATTGCTTTTGCCCAGAAAGCCTTTGCCCAAGCAATTAAAACTGTCAATTTCCAAAACCCCAAAATACCTGTTTACACCAATGTGACAGGAAAGCCATATCCCCAAGAATCAGCAGCTATTCCAAAAATCCTCGAAACCCACCTGAACAACTCAGTGCTATTTAAGCAGGAAATAGAGAATATCTATGCAGCTGGGGGGTATTGCTTTGTCGAATTTGGACCGAGGAAGATTCTCGCCAACTTGGTGAAAGATATCCTAGGCGATCGCCCCCATATGGTTGTAGCCCTAAACCCCAGCAGTCAAAAGAACAGCGATCGCTCTCTACGGGAAACCGTTGTGCAGTTACGCGTAGCTGGCATGGACTTGAAAAACCTCGATCCTTACCAATTGCCACAACCTATACCCACAACTGTGAAAAACAACGGTTTGAACGTACGGTTAAACGGCATTAACTATGTGTCCGAAAAAACGAGAAGCGCCTTTGAGCAAGCTTTACAAGATGGGCATCAAGTATCTGCTGTCAACCAATATGAAGAAAACGTTGTCAGTTTAAATTCTTCACAAGGAGAAGAATACGAAAGAGGAACTGGTAGAGTCAATTCCATCCTCACAGAAGAAGACGAAAGAGGAACTGGTAGAGTTAACCCTTTACTCGCTGCTTTCTCTGTCAGCCACAATATTACTGATCAAGAGGACAAGGAGATAAGGGGACAAGGAGGAATCTCCTCATTTCCCCCTACTCCCTACGAACGTACAGAGGTTCCGCCAGAACCTCTCTTGCCCACTCCCTCCACTCCCCACTCCCTTACGGGCGGGGGAACCTCGCCCCTACCCACTCCCCCTCTTCAGTCGAAAATGCAACTCACACCAGACAAACTTGTGAATTACCAACAGGTTTTAGAAAGCTTAGAATACGTCCTGGCACAATTCCAGCAAAATCAATGTGAAAATTTACAAGTTCACGGACACTATCTCAACCATCAGATAGAATATGCCAAGACCTTTTTCCAACTGATGCAGCAGCAGAATTCCTTGTTTGCCAACACTGAATCTTCAACAGACGCAACAGAAATCAAGCCAGTCGTCATCGAAAGCTTAGATCGCAGCATGATGCAGTTTCACGCCCAACAAGGTGAAACTCTACGCATCCATGAACAATATATCCAGCACCAAGTAGAATTCACCAAAAACTTTTTCCAACTCTTGCAACAAGAGTATTCCCAGTTGGTCACTGGTGTAGGAGCAGTTCAACCTATAGTGTCTGCAGAGGAAACCATACCTGTAAATCACAATCACAACCGTCTGATTATAGAAACACTCACTGCTAAAGAAGCTTTCTCTGAGCCTGTAGCCAATATACCTCTTGTAAAACCCCGGCATGCTTCTATAGCAGTTCAGCAGGAGGTAGCCGATTCCGCTGCGTTCGATTCTTACAAACCAACCTCCCAATCTCTAGAAAAACCTGACACCCCAGATAAAGCAGTTCCGGAGGAGGTAGGCGATTCCGCTGCGTTCGATTTTTACAAACCAACCTCCCCAACTTCCCCTGCTGCCGTAATTCTGGATACTCTAGACACCCCAGCCCCCCAATCTCTACAAAAACCTGACACCCCAGCCTCCTCAACTTCCCCAGATCTAAATTTCGCTGACTTGGATAAAAACTTGTTAGCTATCACCAGTGAGAAGACCGGCTACCCAGTTGAGATGCTGGATTTGGACATGGATATGGAGGCAGATTTAGGAATTGACTCCATCAAACGGGTAGAAATCTTGGGGACAATGCAGGAAATGTACCCTGATTTACCCAAACCTAATCTAGAAGATCTGGGAGAACTACGTACCATCGGTCAAATTGTAGAGTATCTGCAATCCAATGCCTCTAAATCGGTGTCTGTGGAAACAGCAATTTCCCCAGTTCAAAAACACACAGAAAATGATATTGTTTCTCTGCCAACAACATCTGATCTGATCGTAGAAACTGACACAGAGACACCACTCCCCCCCTCCCCAACCTGGGTCAAACCTTGTTAGCCATCACTAGTGAGAAGACAGGCTACCCAGTAGAAATGCTAGAACTGGACATGGATATGGAGGCGGACTTAGGGATTGACTCCATCAAACGTGTGGAAATCTTAGGGGCGATGCAGGAGATGTACCCCGATTTGCCCAAACCCAATGTGGAAGATTTGGGAGAACTACGCACTATCGGTCAAATTGTGGAGTATCTCCAAGAGCTAGTAGGTGGTGAAAAAAAAAAGTCTCAGCACCAGTCTTGCGATCAGCCAGCTAACCTAAATAACAATACTCTACGCCGTCAAGTCAAACTTAAAACCCTACCTCAACCAGATTTTTTGGATTTCACTTTACCAGAGGGGCACATCGGCTTACTCACCGATGATGGCACCCTCACTACTTCTAAATTAGCGAAATCCTTGATAGAGCAAGGTTGGAAAGTAGTGGTTTTAAGTTTCCCTCCTTCACTCATTCCACAACAAGCACCTTTACCTGCTGAAGTTAGTCGTGTAATGCTTTGTGACCTGAGCGAGGAGCATCTACAACAACAATTGGCAGCGATCGCCACTCATTATGGTTCGATTGGTGCTTTCATCCATCTCAACCCTGTATTTGAGGTCAGTCATAACGGTAAAATTCCCTATCTTGAAGAGGAAAAAATACTGATCAAGCACGTCTTCTTCATGGCGAAACATCTGAAACAATCCCTCAATCAAGCAGCACGTCATGGACGCAGTTGTTTCTGCACTGTGGTTCGTCTCGATGGAGCCTTTGGTCTAGGAAAATATGTCAACTTCGGTCCCATCAGTGCTGGTTTATTCGGATTGACAAAGACTCTTAACTGGGAATGGCAACAAGTATTTTGTCGGGCGATCGACCTAAGTCCCGCTATTGATGCCGAAGAGTCAGCACATAGCATAGTTGCTGAGCTACACGATCCCAATCGTTATATCACTGAAGTCGCTTACGGCTCACAAGGACGAGTGACACTCATCAGCACCCACGAGTAGAAGAATTGAAGAAGGAGTCAGAAGTCGTGACGTCAGTCGTCAGAATCAATCAGTAGGGGATTGTGACCCCCACTGATTGAAGACCACCCAATTTCCAATTTGGCTCCTGACTTAAACCCCTTTATTCATCCGCCACTCGCACAGAATTCATGCGCTCATTCTGGCTCCTGACGGATGTATTCTTTCTTATTAAAAATTAAAAATTAAAAATGCAAAATTAATTTTTAATTTTTAATTGATTTGTCCCTCAAGCCTTGATTTTACAACTCAGTTCTATATGTACACCTGAACATATGCAAAAAAATCAAGGAATTAATTTTCTTGGTCGCGTTATTGATCAAGAAAAACAAGCCCCACTCAGTGGAATTAAGGTCTTACTTAATTTTCCTGGCGCTCCACCTTTTGTCTACACAGATTTAGAAGGAATTTATAGATTTCCAGTCAAATTCGATGGTACCAGTAGTCTTAAGGGAGAGATAACGATAGAAGGCAAAGGGTATAGAACCCTTAAATACATTATTGAACTATTACCGAATAAGAAAGATATTGGCGATATTCGACTCCTTCGTCCTGATTCAAAAACAGGCAATATTCAACTCCTTCATCCTGATTCAAAAACTAGGGTGGTAACATCAACAGAAACAGAAAGTGGTAGTATGCTTTTGCCAATAATAGTGGCTGTCATGACAGGATTAGCCATAATCATAGCAGTAGCGACAAAACCTTTACCTCAAGCAACGCCTCAGGAAATACCTGTAAAAATCCGAACCTATCACATCAAAAAACCTCACAAATCATTCAAAAATTCTAGTTTAATCAAAAAAAATTGTAGGTTTGATTTCGTGCCTAATACTGTTGACCTTGCTCCCAAAACACCAAACTGTAGGGTGGGCACTGCCCACCTTCCTAAACAATTAATGGGCATTGCCCACCCTACATCTGTTTAAATATTTTGATTTTCAGCAAATTTGTTCCTTACTATCCAGAAATCTAATATTAATCAAATACAACCAGTGCAAACGTATATTCAGCCTTCACCTCATTACCTCAAAACTTACGCCCAAAAACTCTCTCTTATCTCTTACTCTGTCTTCTCTGTGCCTCTGCGGTTCTTTTAAAAGTTAACTTTGTGTGAACTGCAACAATGTTCCTATGCTGTTGAAATAATCACAAATAACAATATCATTCAATCAATTTCACCCATTCAAATAGGAGAATTTATGACACAAAAAACCCAGATTCGTCCCTCATCAGTTTTTCTAGTCAGCGGAGGTGCAAAAGGAATTACAGCTAAATGCACTATCAGATTGGCGCAGCACCATCCCTGCAAATTCATCCTCCTAGGTCGTTCAGAACTTCTAGACAGTGAACCGAATTGGACTCAAGATTGTTTTGACGAACCAACATTAAAAAAGCGCATCATGGAACATCTTCTCTCACTTGGAGAAAAGCCCACACCCATGAGTGTACAAAAGTTTTATAACAAGATTATCTCCAGCCGTGAAATAAAACAAACATTGGAGGAAATTCAACAAGCTGGAGGTCAGGCAGAATATTTAAGTGTTGATGTCACCGATGTCCATACTCTACAGCAGAAACTCGCTACTGTAGTTGAGCGCACGGGAGCGATTACCGGAATCATACACGGCGCTGGCAATTTAGCAGATAAGTTAATTGAAAAGAAAACAGAACAGGATTTCGAGAAAGTTTATACCGCTAAAGTCAAGGGACTAGAAAATATCCTGACTTGCGTCAAACCAAGTCAACTTGAGTATTTAGTTTTGTTTTCCTCTGTAACAGGTTTCTACGGTAATGTTGGACAGTCTGATTACGCTATTGCCAACGAAATTCTCAACAAATCAGCCCATCTAGTAAAGCAACGCTATCCCTCCTGTCATGTAGTGGCTATCAATTGGGGAGGATGGGACAGCGGGATGGTGACACTGCAATTGAAAAAAGAGTTTGCCCGACGAGGTATTGACATTATTCCAGTGGAAACCGGGACACAAATGCTGGTGAACGAACTCCATCCCGCCAATTGTGGAACTACGCAAGTTGTCATTGGTAGTCCACTCGTTCCGCCTCCTGCACCATTAGACCCAGAACTACGAAACTACAGCATTCGTCGTCGGCTGTCATTAGAAGCCAATCCCTTTGTGCTGGATCATTCCATTGCGGGTAAACCAGTTTTGCCAGCTACTTGTGCTGTGTCATGGATTGTCAATGCCTGCGAACAACTTTATCCTGGTTATAGGTTTTTCAGTTACACAGATTTCAAAGTCTTGAAGGGAATTACCTTCAATGAAACTTTGGCAAATGAATATATTTTGGAGTTGCAAGAAATTGCTAAAAGCGATGCTCAAGAAATTCTCTTTCAAGCGAAAATCTGGAGTAAAACCTCTGAGGGAAAAATTCATTATCATTTCGCCATTACTCAGCTTCAGCTTGTGCGAGAACTACCTGCTCCTCCTACTTATGAACATTTAAATCTTGAAGAAGATAAAATGATCGCCAATACTGGTAAAGACTTTTATCAGACAGGAAAATCAACCTTATTTCCATTATTTCATGGTGCTTCTTTCCAAGAAATCAAAAGGGTGATTAATATTAGCCCAGAAAAAATCACGTCTGAGTGCGTTTGGCATGAAATTACAGATAAACAACAAGGACAGTTTCCAGTCGCGTGGCTCAATCCTTATTCAATTGACTTAAGTACTCATCCTTTATGGATTTGGATGCAGCATTTTCATCAGGAAATTTGCTTACCTGGAGGGATTCAAAAATATGAACAGTTTATACAGACTCCCTCCAATAGTCCTTTTTACGTTTCTTGCGAAGTTAAGGCGAAGACAGCAACTGGGGTCACTGCCGATTTCATCGTACACGATCGCCAAGGGCAAGTATACTCACGTCTGTTAGGAGGCAAGGGAATTATTATACCTACCCAATCACTGAAAACTGGGGATTAGGGAATAATTAAAAATGCAAAATTAAAAATTAAAAATAAATAATTTATATTTTTAATTTTTAATTTTCTGGTTCTCAATTTCAGATCTTTTTAATCAGCATGAGGAAATCATCTGTGGATAAAATAGCAATTATTGGATTTTCCTGCCTTTTCCCCGATGCCAAAAATCCTGATGAATTTTGGCAAAATCTTATTGCACAAAAAGACTCGACAGTATCCGCGAGTGTCGAGGAGATGGGAGTAGACCCAACAATTTTTTATGATTCAGCAAAAGGGAAAGCAGACAAAGTTTATTCTTTGAAGGGAGCATTCATCCGTAACTTTAAGTTTGATGCAACTGGATATAATCTGCCAGCGGATTTTCTAGAAGGGTTAGATAATACCTTTAAATGGTCACTTGATGTCGCTAAACAAGCTTTGCAGCATAGCGGTTATTTGGGTAAAGAAAATGTTCTCTCAAAATGTGGAGTGATATTAGGCACTCTCTCTTTGCCTACCAAATTCTCTAATCAATTATTTGCTCCCATTTATCAGGAAGTGTTGGCATCTGGTGTTAGAGAACTTTTGCAGTATGAAGACTTCAACTTGGCTTCTTTGCCTGCTTCTGCAAACGCCTCCACTGACAATGCGATGATATCGGGCTTGCCAGCAGCTATTATCGCCCAAGCTCTTTCTCTATCGAATATTCATTTTTGCATGGATGCTGCCTGCTCATCACCACAATATGCTATTAGGCTAGCATCTCATTATTTATGGACGCATAAAGCTGATTTGATGTTGGCTGGAGGAATCAGTTGTGCAGATCCTCTGTTTATACGGATGTTATTTTCTGGTATTCAAGGGTATCCAGAGGACAATGACATCAGCCGTCCTTTAGATAAGTCATCTAGAGGGCTAATGACCGCCGATGGAGTTGGCATGGTCGTGCTGAAACGATACAGTGATGCCATTCGAGATGGCGATCGCATTTATGCCACCATCTGCGGTAACGGACTTTCTAATGATGGTAAGGGAAAACACTTACTTAGCCCTAATCCTAAAGGGCAGATGCTGGCTTTTGAACGTGCCTACCAAGAGGCACAAATCAGCCCTAAAAATATCGATTACATCGAGTGTCATGCTACTGGCACATTGTTAGGAGACACAACGGAATACAACTCTGTCGAAACCTTCTTTGGTAAACATCAAGCAACCCCACTCGTCGGGAGTGTCAAGAGCAATGTGGGTCACTTGCTCACCGCCGCAGGTGCAGTGAGCGTGATTAAAGTACTTTTGAGTATGTCTAGGGGTGTGATCCCAGCGACTATTAATATCACTGACCCCATAGGCGACCAGAACAATGTCATTTCACCTGAAAGAATTGTTAGAAGTACCACGAAATGGCCCAATAAAGTACCAGTTAAACGGGCAGCCATCAGTGCTTTTGGTCTTGGTGGCACCAACGCCCATATGATTTTGGAACAGGGAAACACAGCAGAACTCGTTGACTCAATCGAACCTTTGCAACCTACAAAAATGGCAATTGTGGGTATGGATACCTTTTTCGGTGGTTGCAATGGATTAGATACTTTTGAACGCAGCATTTATGAGGGTAAACAACATTTTATTCCCCTTCCACCTAACAGGTGGTACGGCATAGAAGAGCAAGAGAACTTACTCCAAGAGTATGGGTTTGCAGACGCTAAACCACCAGTAGGAGCATACATTAAAGATTTTGAAATTGATACTATATCTAGCAAAATCCCCCCTAATGAAATTGACAGACTCAACCCGCAACAACTGTTAATTCTCAAGGTGGCAGAACGCGCTTTGAAAGATGCGGGTATTAAAGAGGGTGCAAATGTAGCAGTGATCATCGCTGCCGAAACAGAGTTTTCGGTTCACCAGCTACAGCAAAGATGGAATCTATCTTGGCAGATTCAACAAGGCTTGAGTGCTGGGGAAATTTCATTGCCAGCAGAAGCGATCGCTCAACTTGAAACCATTGTCAAAGACGGTATTCACAATCCAGTAGAAAGCAGCGAGTATGTGAGTTATATCGCCAACATCATGGCGAGTCGTATTTCTGCTCTGTGGGATTTCACCGCTCCTTCATTCACCATCACATCTGGAGAAAATTCCACCTTCAAGTTATTAGAAGTAGCGCAACATCTCCTGACAACTGGGGAAGCAGATGCAGTCCTAGTTGGTGCAATTGATTTAGCTGGTGGGGTGGAAAATGTCTTGTTGCGAAACCAAATGGCAAAAATGAATACAGGTGTACCCACCCTGAGTTATGACCAGAAGGCAAATGGTTGGATAGTTGGCGAGGGTGCAGGAGCAGTAGTCCTCAAGCGCCATGAAACTGCCAAAAAAGACAGCGATCGCATCTACGCAGTCATTGATGCAATTAGTTTCGCACAACAGAATGCTACATCCAGTGACTTGCATAGTCGTCTGACAACACCTGATGCGGCAGCCATTAACTCTGTCTGCCAACAAGCTTTCCAGATGGCAGGTATTAAACCCACAGACATTGAATATCTGGAAGTTTTTGGTAGTGGCATTCCTCAAGAAGATGAAGCAGAAATCCAAGGTTTACTCCAGGCTTATCCAGCAGATAAAAATGGTCTAAGCTGTGCGATCGGCAGTGTGAAAGCCAATATCGGTCACACCTATGTAGCGTCAGGAATTGCCAGTCTGATAAAAACTGCGCTGTGTCTTTATTACAGGTATATTCCCGCAACACCTAAATGGTCTGGTGTAAAAAATACAGACGTGTGGCAGGGTAGTCCCTTCTATGTTGCTCCGGAATCAAGACCTTGGTTTTTAGGCAAACAAGTGAATAAGAGGGTAGCTGCAATTAATGGTATGGGAATAGATGGGACTTACGCCCATGTAATCTTGTCGGAAGAACCCGACCAGCAACAGCGCAATCGCAAGTATTTGGAGCAAATGCCTTTTTATCTGTTTCCAATTGCCGCTAGCGATCGCTCTGATTTACTACAGCTTCTGAGCACTCTCCAGACGACTATCGAAAATTCTACTTCTCTTGGCACGGCTGCAAGCCAGACTTTTGCTACTTTTACACAACGTAGGGAAGCAAATTATGCTCTAGCAATTCTGGGACGCAACAAAAACGAATTAGCAAGAGAAATAGAATCCGCCCTCAAAGGAGTGAATAATGCTTTTGAGCGTGGGGAAGATTGGCAAACGCCACTAGGCAGTTTTTTCACAGCTAAACCACTGGGTAAAAAGGGAGCGATCGCTTACGTTTATCCTGCTGCCATCAATTCTTATCTTGGCATTTCTCGCAATCTCTTCCGCCTATTCCCCAAAATTCATGATGATGTAGCAATCAAAAGTCTTCAGACCATTGTCGCTGAAAATTCCAAGCTAGTATTTCCCAGAAGCTTGAATAAATTGTCAACTAGGCAACTGGAAACTCTCGAAAAGCAATTGCTAGATGATTCCCTGGCAACCTTTGATACTGACATGGTATTCACCAGATTCATCACTGCAATTATCCGCGATGATTTCCAAGTCAAGCCAAAATTTGTCTTTGGGTATAGCTTGGGCGAAACTAGCATGATGTCTGCTGCTGGAGTATGGAGTAATTTTAGTCAGGGGATTAACGCCTTGCATTCATCTCCTCTGTTTGCAGATAGGTTATCTGCTGCTAAAAACGCCGTGCGTGAGTATTGGGGATTACCATCAGTAAAACAATTCCCTGACAATAATTTTTGGAGTAACTATGTCCTTCTAGCAACTCCATCCCAAGTTAGAGAATGCCTCAAACATGAGAATCGTGTTTATTTAACTCAGATCAATACACCAGAAGAAGTTGTCATCGCTGGTGAATCAGCAGCTTGTGAGAGAATCATTAAAACTCTAGGTTGCAATGCTTTCCGTGCTCCCTTCGACCATGTGATTCATTGCGAGGCGATGCGATCAGAGTATGGGGAAATTGCCAGAGTTAATACCTTACCGATCCAAGAAAAAATACCGGACATTGTTCTTTATTCCGCATCTGAGTATAGACCGATTCCACTTGAAAGTCAGGCGATCGCTCACAGTATTGCTTCATGTCTGTGTGAACAACTTGATTTTCCGCGATTAGTAAACCGAGTCTACGAGGATGGAGCAAGAATATTTATCGAAGCAGGCGCAGGCGGTGTTTGTTCTCGATGGGTTGATAAAATCCTCGAAAGCAAAGAACATATCACCGTAACTCTCAATAGAAGAGGTGTAGATGACCATGCTTCTATTCTCAAAGCTCTAGCAAAACTTCTCAGTCATCAAGTTTCTCTAGACTTATCACCACTGTATAGTCAAGCAAAAGAAACATCCAGCCAAAGTAAATTAACTACTAGAACAGTTACCTTGGGTGGAAAACCAATTGCTTCCACAATCTTGAGCGAAGAAAACCGGAAATTCTTCCAAAATTTCTCAGCTACCCTACAGCTTCAACGTAATGCCAAACAGCATCAAATATCCACACCTGAATTCACCCATCCTCCTAAAGAACTGAGTGATTTCTTTACCAGTAACACAAATAATGTCAATCACACTCCTCCAACAAATACTCAGCAAGAGGAAGTCCAAATGAAAAATGTCTTTGAACACAGTTTTGACTCTGAGGAACAATTACAATCAGATGAGTCACAACCTGATGCTACTCAAAAATATGGTAACGCCATCAGCTTGCCAGAATTTATCTACTCTCATTATCAAAAACTGAATGCTAACAGTTCTAGTTTTACTAAATCCCACGCTGCTTTCTTAAAATCTAGGCATGAATTTAGCAAGCAAATTAGCGAACTCATTCAATTACAAATAGCTTGCGCTGAAAATTTACTTAGTCAATAGCTAATTGCTAATTGCACTATTAGCAATTAGCAATTAGCAACCTAAAATCCAAAATCGGTATAATTCAAGGAATAACTATTGTGACAACTGTAAATGCTGTCATAGGTGAACACAATAATGGTCTTGGCTTTTATGCCAATTTCAATTACAACCAAGTCTGGAAAGGTCGTCTAGATTGTGTATCTTTTGCGCGAGCCGACCTAAAGGATAAATTGCTCAATTTAGATAAACCTTGTTACATCGTTAAAGTTGGCGGAAAAATCGGTGTCACCAATGAAGGTTATTTGTGTCCTGCGGACAATAGTAACACAGGACAAGTAGAACTGCTGACGGCTGTTCCACCAATCTCAACTCAAAATTTGGGAGATCCAAATTTTCTCTCCTTTCATGGCGTAAAATACGCCTATGCTACTGGTGCAATGGCTGGCGGTATTGCTTCTACAGAAATGGTCATTGCACTAGGAAAAGCGAAAATTTTGAGTTCATTTGGTGCAGGTGGTTTAAGTCCAAACAGCCTAGAAGCAGCTATTAAATGCATTCAGAACGAATTGGGATCTGGTCCTTACGCTTTTAATTTAATTCACAGTCCCAATGACCCAGCTATTGAACGCAGAGCAGTGGATTTATACCTCAAATATGGGGTAAGAACCATAGAAGCTTCTGCATTTTTAGATTTGACTTCCAACATTGTCTACTACCGTGCATCTGGACTTGGTTTGAATGCAGCCAATCAAATTGAAATCAAAAACAAAGTCATTGCCAAAATTTCTCGCAGAGAAGTTGCTAGCAAATTTCTGCAACCAGCACCACCAAAAATTCTCAAAGAACTCGTTGAGCAAGGACTAATCAGTGAGTTACAAGCAACTCTCGCAGCGAAACTGCCGATTGCTGATGATATTACTGTGGAAGCTGATTCTGGGGGTCATACAGACAATCGTCCCCTGGTTTGTCTCTTACCTTCTATCCTGGCATTAAGGGATGAAATCCAGGAAAAATATCGTTACTCAACACCCGTGAGAGTTGGAGTAGCAGGAGGAATTGCCACACCACAATCAGCTTTAGCTGGTTTTATGATGGGTGCTGCTTATGTCATGACTGGTTCCATTAATCAGTCCTGTGTTGAAGCCGGAAGTTGTCAGCATACCAAGGAATTGTTAGCGCAAGCAGAAATGGCTGACGTGATGATGGCTCCAGCAGCGGATATGTTTGAAATGGGAGTAAAACTTCAAGTCCTTAAAAGAGGAACTATGTTTCCTCTACGAGCGCAAAAACTATACGAAATATACAGAAACTATGACTCCATTGAAGATATTCCTATTCCGGAAAGAGAGAAATTAGAAAAACAAATTTTTCGCAAAACTCTTGCTCAAGTATGGGAAGAAAGTGTAGCTTATTTATCCCAGAAAAATCCTGAAAGACTGGGAAAAGCAGTTAACAATCCCAAAATAAAAATGGCTGTGATTTTCCGCTGGTATTTAGGATTGTCCTCCCGCTGGTCTAGTTCTGGAGAAAAGGGTCGAGAAGTCGATTATCAAATTTGGTGCGGTCCAGCAATGGGTAGCTTCAATGACTGGGTGCGTGGTTCCTATTTGTCTGAGCCAAATAATCGTCGGGTAGTTGATGTCGCTAACCACATCATGACGGGGTCTGCCTTTTTATACCGCATTCAAAGTTTGAAAATCCAAGGACTACAAATCCAGGATAACTACAGTCAGTATTGCCCAGTTCGTTCTACGTTAGAGGTGTGCAAATGATGGCTTCAAAACAGTCTTATACGGCAGAAGAAATTCAAGCATGGCTCTTGTCTCACCTTGCTGAAGCACTAAAAATCGCACCTGATGAAATAGATGTCCAAGCATCTTTAGATAGCTACGGTTTAAATTCAGCGCAGGCGATGTCTCTGATCACTAAAACAGAGAAGATGCTGGGATTTGAAGTGTCTCCTACGCTACTCTGGCATTACCCAAATGTTGAAGCACTTTCACAACGTTTAGCCGAAGAATCAGAAGATTTGGTGTCAGACAAGCGGACAAATCTTTCTGTTATCAAGACTCCAACCCTAAATTTGAGCGCCGAAGCTGTTCTAGATCAGGCTATCCGTCCTGCATCTAAATCTTTTAAGTTGACAAGTAACCTGGACAATGTCTTTTTAACTGGAGGAACAGGCTTTTTAGGCGCTTTTTTAATCCAAGAACTGCTCCAGGAGACTAATGCAGATATTTATTGCTTAGTACGTGCTGCCCATCCAGAAGAAGGCAAGCGGAAGCTGAAAAAGAACCTGCAACAATACTTTCTTTGGGAAGAAGAGTTTAGTCCCAGAATTATCCCTGTTGTAGGAGATTTAAGTAAGCCACTCTTAGGTATTAGTACTGAAGGGTTTGAAATGCTGGCAGCTAATCTTGATGCCATCTATCACAGTGCTGCCATGCTGAATTATGTTTATCCCTATTCAGCACTTAAGACTGCTAATGTTCTGGGAACACAGGAAGTTTTGCGATTAGCAAGTGCATATAAAGTCAAGCCTGTACATTACGTTTCTAGTGTGGCGATTTTTGAATCACCTGCTTACGCTGGCAAGGTTGTTAAAGAACAGGATGACTTCGACCATTGGGAAGGTATTTTTCTTGGTTACTCTCAGACTAAATGGGTGGCGGAAAAGTTAGTTAAGATTGCCGGTGACCGAGGAGTTCCTATTACTATCTATAGACCACCATTGATATCGGGGCATAGCCAAACAGGTGTCTGCAACACAGATGACTTTATCAATCTGATGGTTAAAGGCTGTCTCCAGATGGGATGTTTTCCCGATGTGGATTACATGATGGATATGTCTCCTGTAGACTATGTTACCAAGGCGATTGTTTATCTATCGAGGCAGAAAGAATCCATAGGCAAGGCTTTTCACTTGCAACATCCTCAACCTGTTCCCTTCAATAAGTTAATTGAGTGGATGCGCTCTTTCGGTTTTCCTATTGACTTGATGCCATACGATCAGTGGCAATCACAGTTAGTCAACAATTTGTCTTCAGCAGACAATCCTCTCTACACACTACGACCTTTCTTACTTGAGCGGTGGTCGCAAGAGCAATTGACAATTCCAGATTTGTACTTAAAAGCCAAAAGACCGACAATCAGTTGTCAGGATACCCTTGATGCCCTTGCAGGTAGCTCCATTGTCTGTTCACCAATAGACTCTCAATTGTTTATGACTTACTCCTCCTACTTGATTGAGAGCGGTTTCTTGAATGTAGCCTAATTAAGAGTTAATTCGTAGGTTGGGTTGAGCGAAAGCGAAACCCAACCATTTTGCTGGTTTTTTTTCCTTGCTCAATAAATGATATTAAGTCCGTTTAATTACTCATCAAAAGTCATTGCGAGCACAACAAGTGAAGTGAAGCAATGGCAGGCATTCGGAGATTGCTTCACTACGCTGGCGCTTCGTTCGCAATGACAACTGTTTAACCAGACCTGAGATCATAACCTCACGCAAAGACGCAAAGGCGCTAAGACAACTTTTGCGTCTTTGCGCGGCAGTTCA
>CAZZXJ010000014.1:0-4590 GCA_964657905.1 uncultured Stigonema sp. | reverse complement strand
ACTGTTAAGAGCGCTAAAGCGCAACTACAAGCCTTATTATAAGTGTTCAACCGGACATGATATGAGATTTAAATAAAAATCATCGGATATTTACCGAATCTCAATATTGCCAGCACTTCAGATGCAAGCCAAAACCCTCCACAACAACAGCAGCAACAGAATTTTTCTCAGGTATCAATTCAAACACGCTCCATTGTTGATCAGTCTTGAGCTTTGCTGGTTCTGCGGGAGCTAGCAAAACCTCAATTTGCTCTAGCTGTGCTATTCCTGCTCCTGTTGCTTTTAGATAAGCTTCTTTGCAAGTCCAGTAGCGGAAAAATACCTCTTGCATTTGGTTGGGTGGGAGCGATCGCATGACTGCATATTCTCTAGGTGAAAAGTATCGGTTGGCAAGGTTGAGAATGTCGGAAATCGGACGGATGTATTCTAGGTCTACACCAACTAGGCGATCGCGACTCACTGCACACAAAGCTAATCCTTGGGAGTGAGTTAAGTTAAACCACAGCTTACTGTCTTCAAAGGTATCAGCTAACACTGGTTTGCCATGGGGTTCATAACCAAACTGCAACTGTTGTGGCTCAATACCCAAGTATCGACCCAATATAGTTCTAAGAATACCGCGACCAGCGATGAAACGATGTCGATGCTGCTCTTTATAGAACCGCTTCGCCCGACAAAGTTCGTCGCTGGAGAGGATTTCTGTCCAATGTTGCAGTTGTGCTTCTGGTTGATCAAGGTCGATGCGCCAGACATGGACATCATCCTGCAACAAAGTTAAATCTGCCAATGCAGGCAGCCACTGATGATTAACAGCATTCATTGAGTTACACAGTAACAACAAGTTAATACGTGGGTTTTGAATGCCCGGATTTTGGAGGAGTCTGGTACGGTATGCCTCACACGCTGCCGTGTCTTTCCCCTCTGAACTACATTCTCCTACCAAGTGTCCGGAATTTTACTACACCCACGAGAAGATACTTAGGATAAATGAGTTGATCTCACCTTCCTCATGTCAGGGTATTAAGTGTGAAAACCCTAATCTAAAATCGCTGGTCAAATAGCGTTGTTGCTTTAAGAGAGAAAAGTGTGTTGTCAAAATCTGTTTTGCTTTTTGACTTTCCGTAATTATACAATTTTTTATGAGATTCTTCTAGATGGTTTGTTTGTAAAGGATGATAAACTTTTTTCCTCTACCCTCATCCCCTAACCCCAACTCCCAAAGTTGGCAGAAGGAAAACAAAATATTTCTATAATTCATAATTCATAATTCATAATTCTTAAGCAAGGCATTAGCTGCTTGCGAGTGTTTCTCCACAAGCAGGGGTGGGGAAAGTACTTGTGCTTTATCCAGGTAACGATAAACCCAGAAACTAAACTCACTCAAAGAGCGCGGCGGCAGCGCTACTGTATACTCTACATAGCTAGGCTTGCCAGTAGCTTCATCTACAGGACCTGAAACAATTTTTTGTTTGAGATGGCGGAGTTCCCCTTCTTGAATGAAAGCTGTGACTGGAGGAAAGAAACGCACCTTCACTGTTAACAATTCTAACTCTCCTTGCAGTTCTTGCTGTTGCTCTTGTGCTTCTCCCAAATTCAACCCCCAGCCATTTTCTAGGAGTTGATATGCTTTGTCGAGGCTAGATCTTTGTGCTTCTGTGCCTCGACCTGATTCACTCAAGATTTTACAGTAGTTTTTAAAGCGGTTTAAGCGTCCAATTGCTAAATGTCCAGTGCTACAGTATTCATAAAGCAAATACCAAGCAATATCTTGGTAGATTAACTGTAACGGCACTACTTGTATCGGTCCAATGCGACTATTACCATAGGGGTCACTACCGCGAGAAATTTCAATTGTCTGTCCCTGGCTAATGGCTTTTTCTACTACTGACAATCGGTGAAACAGGGTATCTCGATTTTCTCCGCGTGCTGCCATTTCTTCGGGGTCAGTATAGATGATGGCGCGATTCAGGTGCTGTCTAACTGGATAGAAAAATTCTCCTTTGAGTTGCAAATCTAATCCTCGCAGTCTTTTACTGAGAGTTTCGTAAATGCGTCGCAACTGTGCGTCACCCTGGTACTTAGCTTGGGATGCCAAAGCATTAACAGCAACTTTCAATTCTTCTTGAGACATCACACCAGTACCCAGGTAGTATCCCCAGCGATACATGCGGTGTTCAAGAATGCCGTAGTGGCGCAAAGTTTCTAAGTCTTTACGCAGAGTTGGGGTGGAGGGATAAGCTGCTGGTAACTCGACTCTACGGACAGATGCTAAATCTTGCAGGCGTAATTGTACTTGTGTCAGAGCATTGTGGTGTGTATTTTCTGGTAACTCGGTTAACTCTGGACTACCTATCCCTGGGTGCTTGAGTAAAGTTGCAATCAGCAGCATTAACCGTTCAAAACTTAGGCGATCGCTGTAAGGGTGAGATGTAGGTTTTTTAGCCATAGCTTGCGTAAGAATACGTTCCTATCCAGCTTATGCGAGGTCCAAATATAAAAAATATTACATTAGTAATTTTTATATGAATTTAACTAGGTTTTTCCAGGCTTTTTCGCCACAGTGAGGAAAAAAGTAAATTATTGTCTTTTTCTAGCTTTTTGTTTACTTAGCCAATATCGTATAAGCAGCACAGCAAAGTTACCTAATTTTAAGTATCATTTTTCGGCACATACAGAGTGACAAGAAGCTGTGTGACAACAATTTTCTAGATTTCAAGGATAGATATTTAGGATTTTGAATAGCTTATGTATATCTCACCTCGCGTTTCTATAGTACGTAACATTTTAGTATCTTTTTTTAATGGCGGCATCACTCTGGTGATTTTGCTGATTGCCCCTTTGGGACTAGCGGCTGTGATTATCAATACCTTGCTAGTCACAGTAGCTACTTATGCTGTTTCGAGTGTGGCAGACCGGGCGATCGCTTGGTTGGAACAGTCAGAGGAAGCTGAGTTAATTTCTCCCTCTCAGCCCAAACGGAATATTAATCGCTACTTGCGGCATTCCTTGTTGGGAAAACGGAGGCGGTGATGAGAACGCTCTACGTTTCACAGCAGAATTGCTATGTTTCATTACAACAAGAATCTCTGATTGTCAAGCAGGGAGAGACAATTTATGGTCAAGTACAGTTACCTCTACTAGAACAAATTCTCATCTTTGGCAAGTCGCAAGTTACTACTCAAGCAATTCGTGCTTGTCTGTGGCGAGACATTCCCATTGCCTACCTTTCGCGCATGGGGTTTTGCTACGGAAGGATTTTACCAATTGAGCGAGGATATCGGCAATTGTCTCGTTATCAGCAACAACTGACTATCGTTGAAAAGCTGATCGCTGCCAGAACTATTGTGCAGGCAAAGTTAAAAAATTGTCGAGTGCTACTGCGGCGACAGCAACGACGACGCGAGTCTGAGGTGCTGGAAAAAGTGCTGCCAAGTCTAGATTACTTGGCTTCACAAGCAGCTGATGCTGACACTTGGGAACGGTTGATGGGGTTTGAAGGTGCGGGTGCAGTGCAGTATTTCTCGGCTTTTAGCGAGTGTTTAGCACATCCCGATTTTGTCTTTACCGCGCGTAGTCGTCGTCCTCCGGGAAATCCCGTAAATGCCATGTTGAGTTTTGGCTATCAGGTTCTCTGGAATCATTTGCTGGCGCTGATTGAAATTCAGGGACTCGACCCTTATTATGCCTGTCTACACGAAGGTTCACAACGGCATGCGGCGCTGGCTTCTGATTTAATCGAAGAGTTTCGTGCTCCCATTGTAGATTCTTTGGTGTTGTGGTTGGTCAACACCAAAGTTATGAATGCTCACAAGGATTTTGAATACCGTGATGGTGGATGTTATTTGAATGATTCTGGGCGGCGAAAATATTTGCAAGCTTTTTTACAACGAATGGAGGAGGAAATTCAAACAAATTCTGGAGAGAAACAACCCAAATGGGACTTGCTTACTCAGCAGGTTAAAGCATACAAGCAGTTTGTCTACAATCCCAGCCACCTTTATCAGCCGTATCAAATTCGCTAAGTTCTATGTTCTTGTATGTGGTTGCTTACGACATTCCCTGCGACAAGCGCCGCAAAAAGGTATCTGACTTACTGGAAGGTTATGGCAAACGAGTTCAATATTCTGTTTTTGAATGCTTGCTAAGTCAAGACAAATATAAAGAACTCTGCAAAAGGCTAAACAAAAGGGTCAAGCTTGCAGAAGACAGCGTGCGGTTTTACCCACTATCGCGCCATACCTTAGCACAGGTGGAAACTTGGGGTACTGGTCCGCCCGTGATCGAACTTCCTGGATCGGTCATTATCTAGTTACAGCAATTTTCACCTTTATTAGACCACAGTCGTAGGGGCGCGGCGGCAAGAGCGCCCTTACGAACGGTGTGGTTCATTTATGTGAAAACTGTTGTAAGTGCGAGGGGGTCAACTAATGGCTGAAATGTCGATTCTTGCGTAGACCCCCTCGCTTCCTTGTTCCATAAGGCTTTCACGTATATTTTTGGGTAAATTTTCTCCGTTTATGCCTTCAAAATCTGACCCCCTCGCAAACTGCCTCTAGACTTATTGCTCAGTAAGGGTTTAATCTGGAAGGG
>CAZZXJ010000013.1:16808-25014 GCA_964657905.1 uncultured Stigonema sp. | reverse complement strand
TGCATAAACACTATTTTGAGTAAATCTGTACGTGTGAAAGGTTTAGTTAAATATCCTGATGCTCCTACTAATCTAGCTCTTACTTTGTCTAAAAGTCCCTTGCTTCCCGTCACCATAATGATAGGAGTACTTTTGAACATTGAATTATTTCTGATGATGCGACATAACTCATAACCATCAATTCCTTCCATGTTCAAATCTAGTAAAATCAAGTCTGGTTTATGCCGAATAATCGACATGACTGCTTTCAGAGGATCGCTAATTGTCACTACAGCAAAATTTTCATCTTCTAAGAAGCGGCTGATTTCTTTTAAAACCGTGGGACTATCATCTACAGAAACGATTTTGTAGACTTTTGCATCAGTTGTAGTAGCAGGTGTTGATGGAGGAGGTTCAGGGTTTGTACTATTTGACTTTGTTAATTCCCGACTGTTTTCTGGAGGAGGAACAGAAATCTGTGGGGGTTGCTGCTGAGTAGCTATATTTGTAGTGCTACTTGGTGCTACTACTGAGTCAACTAATTCTCTTCTAACTAATTCTGTTGTCTGATTACGTTTTGGTGATAATTCTTCAAAGGTCTTTGGTAATTTATCGAATGGTGGATCTGGTTCGTGTAATAAAATTACTTTGTTGAGAATGTAAGGATATAGATTTCGAGCCAGTTGTACTTCATCTTGATTCATCATCACTGCCAGATGACGTAGGCTGAAACCCTTCATCCAGTAAGCTAAATTTTGCTGTATGTCTGGTAAATTTTTGGGCTTTGTTCCATTTTGAATCCACAGGTACGGACGTTGGTAGGGAGAAGAAATTTGTGGAGTAAAAGACTGCCAAGCCTGTAATCTAGCTTGGCAAATTTCCATAATTTTTCCTACATCTAGTTTGCAAATCCTTGGCATTTTCTGGGGATGATCTCTAAATTCATATCTTCCTTGTTTGATTAACAAAAATGATTCAATGACTTCTTTGACCAATTCTTGGATCAGTAGAGCTGCTTGTGTGGATTGCAGATGTCGTTGACTGATTAGCCAGCAAAGAGCTTGATACTCGGGAGGTAGTTGCTGGGGGATAAATTCTGATGACTGAGTTTGTGACTCAGATTCAAACATCAAACGCAATTGAACCCGAGATTCACTGGTTAAGGTAGGAATTTGATGGCTGACGCGACGCAAATGACGTTCTAGTCGGTCAAAAGGTTCAATTGAATGGGTGGCATAAGCTATTTTCCCCTGCTCTAGGTAGATCAACCAGGAAACTGAGTTGCTAGATACTTGCAAACAAGTACTGTCAGCACAGCTGGATAAGTGTCTTAACAAACTTAGGGGACGCAGTTTTGTGAATGTGCCGAAATTATTCATTTCTTTAGATATTTTTCGGGAGGTTAGACCGATTTTTCGATTCTTTATAAATTTAAAATATCGATAAATGAGGTATCTTATTGATCCTATATTTTTATCTAAAAATAAGTTTTTTGCCTTAATCAATCTATGTATACTAAAATTTACAAATTTATCGCCATAACTTGTAGTAACATTTTTTACATTGCAATATTTAAAGATATTTTTGAACTATTTAAAGTTTTTCGTAATTATAATTGTAACGCAGAACACATGCACACTTAACATAGGGCTTATGTTAATTCTCCTTGATTTATTCCTCGTAAAACAGGAGCTTTCTATACAGAATCTTTAAAATCCCGTGTCAGCAATTTTACGTATTTATAGTATTCTATACGTAATCTGTATAAATTTTGCTATATGCACTAATATATAGAGTGCTGACCCCGATCATGATCCCTTTTACTTAATTATGACTTAAGAAAAATTTCTCAGATTTTGTGGGGATTTTGGCAGCAGCGATATGTTTAATAAATAGTAGACTAGTTAGACCGATCGCTGAAGGGTGCAGTTTCGTTCTTCGATTTCAACTATATACTTTAGAAATAAAGGAAAATAAAGCTTTGTCCTTTAACATAACACAAAAAGTTATGGCTGATACGTTAAAACTTGATGAAGTAGTAGAGTTTGCGGAAAATCCAGAGCCGCGTTGTCCTTGTGTGCTCTTGCTAGACACATCTGGCTCAATGCAAGGAATGCCCATTGAGGCTTTAAATGAAGGCTTGTTGGCTTTTAAGGATGAATTAAATAAAAACTCCCTAGCTTCACGGAGGGTAGAGGTAGCAATAATTACTTTTGATACCAATGTCAACATAGTACAAGACTTTGTGACTGCCGATCAATTTAACCCACCAACACTAACAGCCCAAGGGCTGACTACTATGGGTGCTGGAATTCATAAGGCGCTGGATGTGATTCAAGACCGCAAAGCTCAGTATCGCACCAACGGCATTGCTTACTATCGCCCTTGGGTATTTATGATTACCGATGGAGAGCCACAAGGGGAGTTTGAGGATGTATTAGAGCAAGCGGCGCGGCGTCTGCAAGGAGATGAAGTGAGTAAGCGTGTTGCTTTTTTTCCGGTTGGTGTGGAAAATGCGAATATGACGCGCTTAGGTCAACTAGCTGTACGGACTCCCCTAAAACTCAACGGACTAAACTTTGTAGAGATGTTTGTCTGGCTGAGTGCGAGTATGTCAGCTGTTTCTAATTCCAAGGTAGACGAACAGGTCGCACTACCGCCCATAGGCTGGGGGTCTGTTTAATGGCTTAATACTTACACAGCTAGAGGATCTATGAACACTTCACAACAGATATCTCACTGGCAGGTAGTAGCCGCATCAGTACCTGGTACAAGCCATGTGAAAAATAAGCAGCTGTGTCAGGATGCCCATTATTGGCAGTCATTACCTGATAATGTTTTGGTTTTGGCTGTAGCCGATGGTGCGGGTTCAGCAAGCTGGGGAAAAGTCGGGGCGATGGTTGCTGTGGAAGCCGCTATTGAAAATATATCTAAGAAAAAAATCGGGACACGCTCTTTGGCTGATGATGCTATTGTGCGGAGTCTTTTGGTAGAGGCATTGCGAGCCGCAAAAGAAGCAGTGGAGGAAGAAGCAGTTGCGTGTGAGAAACGACCCCCCGATTTAGCAAGTACTTTAATTATTGCGATCGCCTCACCAGAAATTGTTGGTGTAGCACAGGTAGGTGATGGTGTGGCAGTGGCGAAGGATGTGAGCGGCAACCTCACAGCAATTACCATACCGGCTCATGGCGAATTTATCAATGAAACTACTTTTTTGACATCATCAAATGCTATAGAAACGGCACAAGTGATGTTGTTGCGGCAAGCAATAGTCAATGTCGGTGTCCTCACCGATGGACTACAAATGCTTGCTATGAACATGGCTTTTGGTGTACCTCACAAACCTTTCTTTTTGCCGCTTTTTGACTTTGTCGCTAATGTCGAGGATAAGACAGTGGCAAAAGACCAATTGGTAAAATTCTTGCGTTCTGAAAGGATTACGCAACGCACTGACGATGATTTAACTCTGATTATAGCTGCACTACGTAGCTAGTTGGTAATAATGGTGACAATTAAGCCTTGATTATTGTTTCTTTAGCAGCGATTACATCATGCAGGTACTACGTTGTCTTCCCAACCACAAAACTATTAGTATTAACCTCACCATGAGTTTGGGGCGTGGTGGTGAAGCGTGTATTTATACATTGCCAACTGATATCAATTTAGTGGCAAAGATTTATCACCAGCCGACAGTAGAGCAGGCTCACAAACTAGAAGTAATGCTTGCCCACCCGCCGGAAAACCCTACGGCTAATTTGGGGCATATATCCATTGCTTGGCCGATTGAGTTATTGCATTCCTCGGATGGGAGCAATGGCATCGTGGGCTTTTTAATGCCGCGCATTCGGGGGATGCGTCCTTCTATCGACTTTTATAATCCCAGAACTCGCCGCCAATACTGTCCTTTATTCAATTATCAATACCTGGTACGCACTGCCCGCAATCTGGCTGCGGCAATTGCCGCTTTGCACACCAGTGGATACTGCGTTGGAGACGTGAATGAATCAAATATCCTTGTTAGCGATACAGCATTGGTAACGGTGGTAGATACCGACTCATTCCAAGTAAGCGATCCGAACAACAACGTTGTTTACCGGTGTCCTGTGGGTAAACCAGAGTTTACCCCACCAGAACTACAGAATAAAACTTTTGCTCAGTGCGATCGAGCTATTACTCATGATTTGTTTGGTTTAGCGGTGCTGATATTTCAATTATTAATGGAAGGTGCGCACCCATTTTCCGGCATTTTTCAAGGAGCAGGTGAGCCACCGACCTACGAAGGACGCATTGCGCAGGGTCATTTTACTTACAGTCAAAAACGGCGCGTACCCTACATTCCTACCCCGATTTCACCACCTTGGGAAATACTCCATCCTAGCTTACAGGAACTGTTCGTGCGTTGTTTTGAGGATGGTCACAATAACCCACTGCTTCGCCCAAGTGCCCAAAGTTGGCTCTCAGCCCTAGCTGAAACCGAAAATTCCCTTTTGATCTGCACTTCAAATCCTCAGCATCGCTACAGTAACCACCTGCGCAAATGTCCCTGGTGTGAACGGAGATTGCAATTAGGCGGACGCGACCCCTTTCCATCACTGGAAGCAGTAGCAGCTAAGGAACATTTACAACCCCAACAAAAACCGCAAAAGCGCCATGTTCAAGAGCAGCGCCCACAGCCAGTAGTTGCACTTACCCGTCATCATCGCCTTAATCGCAACTTACCAGCAGCATCGCACAACTTTCCTTATTATAAGCCTGCTAAAAAGCAGAACTTTTATCCAGTTATTTTATGCTTGCTTGGTTTTGGTTTATTGGGGTATTTAGATCTGATGATTAAATTTACAAGTCACCCCTTAGCTGGCGAAAACTTATACACTCAACAAGCGTTGCTGACTCCTCAGCAAAAAGATAATAATCTTACTTTCGCGGATTACTACAAGCAAGGTCATGCTTCTTACCAAGTGCGAGACTACGAGCAAGCAATTGAAAAGTTTACCAAAGCAATCCAAAAAGAACCTAATTACGCTAAAGCTTATATAAACAGAGGCAATGCCCACTATAATTTAAAAGAGTATGAAGCGGCAGTTGCAGACTATAACCAAGCAGTGCGCCTCAGCCCGAATGAAATAAAAGCTTATGTAAACCGGGGCAATGTCCGTTTTATACTTGCCGAATATAGCAGCGATCCTGATAAGGATTACAACTTAGCAATTGCAGACTTTAATAATGCTCTGCGCCTCAACAAGAATGAAGTTGAAGCTTATATAAGACGAGGTGTTGTCCGCTCCCAGATTGCCAAATACAGCGGCGATTCTCAGCAAGACTACAAAAAAGCAGTTGAGGACTTTAATGGAGCGCTAAGTATAGATCCGTCAAGGGCAGAAGCTTACTTTCAGAGGGGTCTTGTCCGCTATCAAATCGCCCAATATAGCAGCAACTTCGAGCAAGAATACAAACAAGCAATCTCAGACTTTGACCAAGCATTACATATTAATTCTCAACTTGCAAAAGCTTATCTCAAGCGAGGTATTGTTCGTTATGAACTAGCACAATATGGTGGCAGCGAATCTAAACAACACTATACGAAAGCAGTTGAAGATTTGCAGACATCTGCCAAAATCTCCCTGGCACAAAATGATATGGAAAGTTACCAACAAGCCCTTAGCAGCATCTGCGTTGTCTTAGAAAATAAATGTGACAGTTTTTTCCAAAACACTAGTACCACTTCGCGAAATTAAAAATTATAAAAGCTAACATCATCAGCTTTTTGCATATTTTTAATGGTTGGTTTATTTCCACGCCCTGTGTACTAGTGTAACGGTAAAAGGAAACTAGAAATAAGTAAATTTAATAACAAGCAGCTTGTTTCTTCTTTTTTTAGGAGAGTGCTAATTAGTTATTTTATATTTAAAATTTTCCTGTAATTACCATCAGTATCCAAATAACTTTTCGATTTTTTTACAAGGAAAGCAAGTTTATTTACCTTGTCTTCACACTTGAGAGGGAAATTACAGTTAGATTAATACTGAGAAAATTAACAAACGAATTTTTCTCTGTCTAAAGTCCAAACTAAGTTAAATATTCATCTGCTTAAAAATTACGAGAAAATCCCATGAAAGCAGTGATTCTGGCAGGGGGGCTTGGTACACGCATTAGTGAAGAAACTAGCGTTAGACCAAAGCCAATGGTGGAAATTGGCGGTAAGCCAGTTCTGTGGCACATAATGAAGATTTACTCTGCCCATGGCATAAATGACTTCGTCATCTGCTGCGGCTACAAAGGCTACGTCATTAAGGAGTATTTTGCTAACTACTTCTTACACATGTCAGACGTTACCTTTGATATGCGGTTCAACCAGATGAATGTGCATGCTGGTAATGCTGAGCCTTGGCGTGTCACCTTAGTAGATACGGGTGAAAATACCATGACAGGTGGACGCTTAAAGCGAGTTAGGGAGCATGTTGGTAATGAAACTTTTTGCTTCACCTACGGTGACGGTGTAAGTAATGTGAATATTACAGATCTCATTAACTTTCATAAAGAACAAAAGAATTTCGCGACATTAACAGCAGTCCAACCACCAGGACGTTTTGGGGCAATTATCTTAGGACATGAACAAACCAAAATTTCCAGCTTTCGGGAAAAACCAGAAGGGGATGGTGCTTGGATTAATGGTGGTTATTTTGTTTTAGAACCTGATGTCATCAACTTGATTGCTGATGATACGACTGTTTGGGAGCAGAAACCTTTAGAAAAGCTGGCGGAAATGGAACAGCTGTCTGCTTACAAACATGAAGGTTTTTGGCAACCCATGGACACCTTAAGAGATAAAAACTATCTAGAGGAGCTATGGAAGAATGGGAAAGCTCCTTGGAAGGTATGGTAAGTAGAGTCATTTGTAATGACTAATGACCAATGACCAATGACTAATGACTAATGACTAACTTTATTTCCTGAGGCTAGAACACAATGTATGATTTTGCAATTATAGGTGGGGGAATTGTTGGTCTTTCCACCGCCATGGCTTTGGGTAAAAGCTATTCCAATTCTCGTATTCTAGTACTAGAAAAGGAAAGCGAATGGGCATTTCACCAAACCGGTAATAATAGCGGCGTCATTCACTCTGGTATTTACTACAAACCAGGGAGTTTCAAAGCAGAGTTCTGTCGTGCAGGTAGTCGCTCAATAGTGGCATTTTGCCAAGAGCATGGGATTGCTCATGAAGTCTGTGGCAAGGTAATTATTGCTACTGATGAGTCACAGTTGCCTCGTCTAGAGAACCTTTACAAGCGAGGCTTGGAAAACGGCATACAAGTTAAGAGAATCAGCCGAGAAGAAGTCCTCGAAATAGAACCTCATGTCACCTGCGTAGGGGGAGTCCAAGTATTCTCTACTGGCATAGCCAATTACAAGCAAGTTTGCCTCAAATACGCTGAACTCATTGAAAAGCAGGGAGGAGAACTACGTCTCAATACAAAAGTAGAGAGAATACTTCCCAGTGGCAACAATCAAGTACTCCAAACCAATAATGGCACCTTTGAAACTCGCTTTGTGATCAATTGTGCTGGATTGCATAGCGATCGCATTGCCAAATTAGGTAAAGTCGATCCCCAAGCCAAAATCGTACCTTTCCGGGGAGAATATTACGAACTGACGCCGGAAAAACGCTATCTAGTAAAAGGCTTAATTTACCCGGTTCCCAATCCGGATTTTCCTTTTTTGGGTGTTCACTTTACGCGGATGATTGATGGTAGTGTCCATGCAGGACCAAATGCGGTTCTCAGCCTCAAGCGCGAAGGCTATAAGAAAACTGACTTTGATTTGCGTGATTTTGCTGAGGTCATGACCTACCCCGGTTTCTGGAAACTAGCAGCAAAACATGCTGACGAAGGAATTCAGGAAATCATTCGCTCCTTTAGTAAAGCAGCCTTTGTCAGAAGTCTGCAAAAACTCATTCCTGAAGTCCAAGCAGAAGATATCGTTCCTACCCACGCTGGTGTCCGCGCTCAAGCATTAATGAACGACGGCAAGTTAGTGGACGACTTTTTGATTGTTCAAGGTCCTCACTCGGTTCATGTTTGCAATGCGCCTTCCCCAGCTGCTACCTCTTCAATTGAGATAGGTAAAGCCATAGTGGCACAAATTCCCGAACAGTCCTATCTCAAACCTACAGCCAATCAATTTCAGAGTATCTAGTTTGGTAATGGCTAATGGCTAATGGTAGCAATTA
>CAZZXJ010000013.1:0-16708 GCA_964657905.1 uncultured Stigonema sp. | reverse complement strand
TAGCAATTAACAATTAACAATCACCAATAGGAATTGACAAAATGAAAGTTCTCGTTACCGGTACTGAAGGCTATCTTGGCTCGTTATTACCTCCATTGTTATTTGAAAGAGGACATGAAGTCATCGGCGTAGACACTGGCTACTATAAAGCGGGTTGGTTGTACAACGGTACTGAGTTTACTGCCAAAACCCTCAATAAGGATATTCGTCATATCACCGTTGAAGATTTGCGAGGTGTTGAGGCAATAGTTCACATGGCTGAACTATCCAACGACCCCACCGGACAATTAGCACCGCATATCACCTACGAAATCAACCATAAAGGTTCAGTTCGCCTCGCCACACTGGCAAAAGAAGCGGGTGTACGTCGCTTTGTGTATATGTCTTCTTGCAGTGTCTATGGCGTAGCTACCGAGGGGGATGTCACAGAAGAATCACCAGTGAATCCCCAAACTGCCTATGCAGAATGTAAAACTTTGGTAGAACGAGATGTCAAACCACTAGCTGACGATGACTTCTCTCCTAGTTTTATGCGGAATGCTACTGCCTTTGGTGCTTCCCCCAGGATGCGCTTTGATATAGTTTTAAACAACTTGGCAGGTTTGGCTTGGACTACCAAAGAAATCAAGATGATCAGCGACGGTACTCCTTGGCGTCCTTTAGTCCACGGACTAGATATTTGCAAGGCAATTGTTTGCACACTTGAAGCGCCCCGTGACATTGTACACAACCAAGTCTTCAATGTGGGAGATACCGCGAACAACTATCGAGTCAAAGAAATTGCCGAAATTGTTGCTGAAGCTTTCCCAGGATGTCAGTTAAGCTTTGGTGAGCAGAGTTCAGACAATCGCAGCTATCGAGTATCTTTTGAGAAAATTAATACAGTTCTACCAGGCTTTAAGTGTGATTGGAATGCCCAGCGTGGCGCCAAGCAGCTATTTGATTTGTTCACTCAAATCGATATGACTGAAGACACTTTCTTGTCGAGAGGCTTTACTCGCTTAAAGCAGCTAGAGTATCTCATTCGTACTCAGCAAATCGATCAAGATTTCTTCTGGGCTAAGAAGTCAGATGGTTCGGATAGAGCTTGATCCCCCTCGGCGCGCTTAACCATGAGATCCAGTCGCCTGAGTCGCGAAACCCTCATGCGCGTGGTGCTCACCACGGGGGTGGCTCCCCCCCTTTTTCAGGGGTAATATTAGGGATGATTTGTAGGGTGGGCACTGCCTACCACTATCGATAATGGTGGGCAATGCCCACCCTACGATGATGAAATATTCGCGCAATTAGGCAACGCCAAATGTATTAATTTATGGCTAGCTACTCAATACTTTCTTAACAGAGAAGTGATAAATGGATAAATTACTCACCATTGCTATTCCCACATTTAATCGTAGCAAATTTCTAGAACAACAGCTAACTTGGTTATCTAAAGCTATCAAAGGGTTCGAGTCTGAATGTGAGATTATCATTTCAGATAACTGTTCCTCAGACGATACCCAGGAAATCATTAAAAAATGGCAGCAAATTTTCAGTAATACTACATTTAAAGCAAATAGAAACGCCGAAAACATAGGCGTTATGCGTAATATTGCTTATTGCTTCCAATCTGCCACAAGTAAATATGTTTGGGTGATTGGTGATGACGATCCCATTCAAGATAGAACCCTTGCCTATGTGGTAGAGAACCTGAAAGAATACCCCGATTTAGCATTATTAAATCTAAATTTTTCCTGGCTTTACGCAGCAACTGGTGAAATAGCTTATGAACACTGCTTTAGTGTTGAAAATGAAACAGTAAGTTCTGATGGAAAAGCCGTGGTTGAACGGTGTTTGCGCGAAAACTTTTCTGGTCTGGCGTTTATGACTGCTCAAGTATACCGAACAGAAGCAGTACAACTAGCTCTAGAAAAGTGGCCATCTAGTCCGAATAATAAGGAAGCGCAAATATATTGGACGGCATTTTGTGGCACTCAGGGAAGCGTAAAAGTTACTCAGGATGTCTATTTACAATATGCTTGTGGGATGAATTCCACACCGAATCCAGAGCTATGGTTCAAGATGAATTATTCGGATGTGCCTGAGGTTTATGTAAAACTCATGGAAATAGGTTACAGGAAAAAATTTTGTAGAGAATTAATTCTCAAACATTTTGCAGCAAATAACTGGAAAGTTGTCTTAGGAGCTTTAAGACGATGGCCCTCCATGACAATAAATACATTCCTTCCCTACTTGAATTTAGTCAGTGCATCTGCTTGGAAAATTTTACTACCAGAGTAAAAAAAAGATTATAAGCTTGGTGTTAATGGCAAAGCTTCTGCGTTACTTATCTAACTGGGGATATCGAATATAAAAACAATAGTTCCATACCTGGCTTTAGTCAATACCTCTGCTTGGTAAATATTTTTCAGACTAAGTAGAAAAAATTAGCAAGCTTCACAAATTATGACAATGAAGAAATTACTCACTATTGCTATTCCCACTTATAATCGCGCCGAATTACTTGATAAACAATTAGCATGGCTTGCTCAAGCCATCAAAGGCTTTGAATCTGATTGTGAAATTTTTGTTTCTGATAATTGTTCTACCGACCATACCCAAGAAGTCATCAAAAAATGGCAAAAAATTCTTAGTCACATAACATTTAAATCAAGCAAGAATCAGGAAAATATAGGCGTAATGAGAAATATCATTCATTGCCTAAGGTCTGCAACAACCAAATACATTTGGACAATTGGTGATGATGACCCAATTCAGGATAGAGCAATTTATTATGTCATAAGTCAACTCAAAAAACAAGAAAATTTATCATTGTTGTTTCTCAACTTTTCGGGTCGTAACAAAACGACAGGCGAACCAGTTCACCCACCAACAATAGTTGGCAACCGCTGGTTTGATGTTGACAGTGAAGATGGATGTGGTGACGGCAAAGCCATATTTGAACATTGTTTCTCAAAAAGTGTCGGTGCAGTCATCTTTCTCACGGCTACGGTGTACCAAACCGATTTAGTACAACGCGCTCTCCAAATCTGGAAAGACGCTGCTAACAACTGGATATCTTTGGCATATTTAGCCGGATATTGTGCTGCTCATGGTAGTGTTATTGTAACCAAAGAGACGTTTTTGGAATGCATTGTCGGTGTTAGTTATTGGCAGAAAGAGCCTAAATCAGCACTGTTGATGCAATATAAACATATACCTGAAGTTCTTTTAAAACTGGAGAGTTGTGGATATTCTAAGCAATTTTGCAGAGGGATGATTGTCAAGAACTTCCAAGAAGTCAACTTGAAAGTATTATTGGGTGCTTTGAGAAGATGGCCCTTGTATGCCATCCAGACAGTAATTCCGTTTTTAGTTTTAGTTGGCAGATCTGCTATTAATGTGTTGACTGCTAAAGAATTAAAAATGGTAAAAGTGAGTAATGAATCCTTAATTGAAAAAACATCAAATTAATAAGTTAGTCGGGTGATGATTAACAATATGATCGGTAAAATATCTGAACTTAACTCTGAGTTAGCTCACAAATTAGCATTGTTGAACCATGCACGAAATTTACCTGCACTGTCAGGGCGCGATCGCCTGATTGTGAATCATCTGAAAAAAGAAGGCGTTTACGTCACTTCCTTGTCAGAGTTGGAATTAGGCTCTACGGCAAATCTTCTCAAGGCATCTGACAGTCAATTATCCACAATGGCTTCCCCTAGTAACAGCCATACAGGTCAAAAGCTGCCAGAAATTTACACAGTGACAGACTTACCAGAATTTTCTGCATGGGCAAGCGAAAAAAGGCTGCTGAACATTGTTGAAAATTATATCGGTCTTCCCGTTGCTTTTCAAGGTGTACATTTACGCAAAGACCTTCCCAATGAAAATCAGTTCGGTACACTGCTGTGGCACAAAGATTCAGAAGACCGTCGGATGGTCAAAATCTTTGTCTACTTGAATGATGTAGAAGAAAAGCATGGACCTTTTGAATACGTGCCACTGCCTTTAAGCTCTATATATAACTTGAACTTTTATCGGATTTACTACAAGCTTTGGCAGTCGGGTTATGTAGGCATTGATGATGAAACCCTCAATAAGATTGTACCGAAATCAGCTTGGAAGTCTTGTCCGGGAAAAGCAGGTACAGTCATTTTTTTAGATCCGAAATGCGTTTTGCATCACGGCACACTGCGCACAGAGGAACGGTCAGCACTATTTTTTGTATACACCACCAACCCCCCCAAGCGACCAGAACTTTGTACGCAATACTGGGATGATACTTTTCCCAAACCAACAAGTGTGAAAGTCTCAATTTCGTAGGGTGGGGGTAATTCATTTTTCTAATTCCGGAAATTGTCCAGTTTCTTGTGTAGCCAACCATTAACAGAGGTTAATTATGATCTTTACCGAAAGTGAACTCCAAGGTGCATACATTATTGACTTAGAAGAAAAGCACGATCACCGTGGTTTCTTCGCCCGCACTTTCTGCGCTCAAGAGTTTGAGGCACACGGTTTAAAGTCTGTGGTTGCACAGTGCAACCTTTCCTTTAACCACAAACAAGGGACGCTGCGGGGAATGCACTATCAAATTTCTCCAGCAGCCGAAACGAAATTAGTTCGCTGTACTCAAGGCGCTATCTATGACGTAATTATTGATATGCGTCCTGAGTCTCCTACATTTCTGTCGCACTTTGGTGTGGAACTAACTGCAGAAAACCACCGCGCTTTGTATATTCCGGAAATGTTTGCCCACGGCTATCAAGCACTTACAGATGGGGCTGAGGTCATGTATCAAGTGGGTGAGTTTTACACACCTGGTTATGAGCGGGGTTTACGTTATGATGACCCATTTTTCAACATTCGGTGGCCAAGAGAGGTAACGGAAATATCCGAAAAAGATTCAAATTGGCCTTTGATGAGAGCTATGACCGTTGGTGGTACATCTGGCAGGTAAAAAGAATTAAAAATTAAAAATGTAAAATTTTCATTTTTAATTGATTTGTCTTACTTTACAGAAACAGCAGGATATCTTACAGGAGTTTAACCAATGATTATTATTGATCGCGCTTTACAAACCCGTGCTGATGCAGGTAACCCCATTAAAGTTGGGATGATTGGTGCTGGGTTTATGGGTCGAGGAATTGTCAATCAAATTGCAAATTCAGTTCCTGGCATGGAGTTAGTTGCTATCTCTAACCGTAATATTGAAGCAGCAAAGCTTGCCTATTCGGAAGCGGGGATTGAGACTTCAAAAGTCGTTTCGACGGTTCAGGACATGGAAGAGGCTGTAGCTCGCGGTCAGTATACAGTCACAGAAGATGCCATGTTACTGTGCCGCGCTGAGGGTATTGATGCTTTAATTGAAGTGACAGGGGCAGTGGAGTTTGGTGCCCATGTCGTGATGGAAGCGATCGCCCATGGGAAGCATGTGATTATGATGAATGCCGAACTCGACGGCACCGTCGGTCCGATCCTCAAAGTGTACGCTGACAAAGCTGGCGTTATCCTCTCTGCTTGTGACGGAGATCAGCCTGGGGTACAAATGAACCTCTACCGCTTCGTAAAAAGTATTGGCTTAACTCCCCTATTGTGTGGTAATATAAAGGGCCTACAAGACCCATATCGCAATCCCACTACTCAGGAGGCATTTGCCAAACGTTGGGGTCAAAAGGCTCACATGGTGACTAGCTTTGCTGACGGCACAAAAATTTCCTTCGAGCAGGCGATCGTTGCCAACGCCACAGGGATGAAAGTTGCCAAGCGGGGAATGTTAGGATACGACTTCACCGGTCATGTCGATGAGATGACCAAAATGTATGATGTGGAACAACTTAAAGAATTGGGCGGCATTGTCGATTACGTTGTTGGCGCAAAACCAGGTCCTGGGGTGTTTGTATTTGCAACTCACGACGATCCCAAACAACGCCACTACCTCAACTTGTATAAGTTAGGTGAAGGTCCCCTCTACAGCTTTTACACTCCTTATCACCTCTGTCACTTTGAGGTTCCAATCTCTGTGGCTCGCGCCGTCCTCTTTCAAGATTACGTTTTAAGTCCCTTGGGAGGTCCCCTCGTTGATGTCGTTACTACTGCCAAAATCGACCTGAAAGCTGGAGAAACTCTCGATGGCATCGGTTACTACATGACCTACGGGCAATGTGAAAATTCCCCCGAGGTTCAACAGCAAAACCTCTTACCTATGGGTTTAGCTGAAGGCTGCCGATTGAAGCGAGATATTCCTAAGGATCAAGTCCTCACGTACAACGACGTGGAATTGCCTGTGGGCAGACTCTGTGACAAACTACGGACTGAGCAAAATGCTTACTTTGCTCAAGGAAAAACCCTTGCAGCAGTTGGTTAGCATTTTGTAAGGCTGAGGGAGTCTGAAGCCAGGAGGCGGCAGTGCGGTGCGATCAGAAGTACGTTTTGTTACCCCCGAGTCCCGCAACTCCTGTTTAGAATACAGACGCTTGCTGACTCCTGTAGAGACGCGATATATCGCGTCTCTACAAATTCGGACTCCTATAATGTAAAGTTTATTAACCTCTTTTAGGTCAAGTATCATAAAGAAATCTTTATTTACTGCTATTTCAACGAATATTGTTGATTTTTTCTGCTAATTGTAAATGTTGATGCCTTTCGTAATTCAAAAGATAATTATAGTGTGCGTCGGTTACTAAAGTTGTTTGTAGGTACTGGCTGAGCATGCTTTATATAAGCTTCATACAATCTTTAAGGAAAATTTATGAAAGTTGCTTTAATACATGATTATTTAACCCAGAAAGGAGGGGCAGAGCGCGTATTTGAATTACTTTGTAAGCGCTACCCAGGAGCCGACATTTTCACTTCCTTGTATGATCCTCAACAAACCATTGACCTAGGTGAGCGTCTTGTTAACACGACTTTCTTGCAAAATATTCCAGGCGCAGTAAAGTATTTTAGGTTAATGGCTCCGTTCTATTTTCCAGCCTTTCGAGCTTTAGATCTACAAGATTACGACTTGATTATCAGCAGCAGCACCAGCTTTGCTAAAGCTGTGCGAAAAAATCCAGGTGCACGCCACATTTGCTTCTGTCATAATATTACCCGTTTCTTATGGGATACAGAAACATATTTACGTGAGTACGGAGACTATCGATATTTTGCTCCTTTAATCGAACAAGTATTCCATCTCATGAGAAAGGTAGACCTGACCTATTCACAGGAACCTGACCTTTACATTGCTAATTCTAGCGTTGTTGCTCGTCGCATTCAAAGCACTTACGGCAAAAAAGCAATTGTTATTAACTATCCAATTGATACCAGTAAGTTTATTTTTTCCGAGCAAAAAGATGATTACTATCTTGCCTCAGCTCGCATGATCAGCTACAAGCGTCTTGATATAATAGTCGAAGCTTTTAATTGGTTAGGCTGGCGCTTATTAATATCAGGTGATGGTCCAGAGGGAGAAAGATTAAAGTCCAAAGCCTTGGAAAATATTGAGTTCTTGGGACACGTAACTGATGGACAACGCACTCAGTTGTTTTCTAAAGCAAAATCTATCATAGTCGCAGCCCTAGAAGATTATGGGTTAGTTCCAGTAGAGGCTAATGCTAGTGGAACACCAGTGATAGCTTATGGAGCAGGAGGGGTATTAGATACTCAGATACCTGGTAAAACAGGAGTCTTTTTTAAAAGGCAAACACCTGAATCCTTGCTAAGTGCACTACTAGAAGCCAGTGAAACCCCTTGGGATTACAATAACATCCGCCATCATGCAGTGACAAATTTTTCTGAAAGTGCCTTCTTTAGTAAAGTTGATCAAGTTATTGACCAAGCTTGTTGCGTACATTAATTATTCATTTTATTTGTAAGCTGAAGGATAGTAAACGTGATTCAAAGCAGTCTGAGTCCCAATGTAAATCCAGTTGTTGAGGAAGAACCGGGTTACGGACAACTGTTTGCGGTTTTGATCCGCAGATTTCCTTGGTTTTTAGTAGTATTTATAGCTTCTATTGCCCTTGCAGGTGTCATTACTAAAAAAACACCGCCCACTTACAAAAGCTCAATGCAGCTGCTCATAGAACCTAACTATCAAGGTAAAAACGCAGGAGCTAATGCAGATAGTCAATTTACCGATCCTAGTATTGAGATAGACGCTGCAACCCAGATCAACCTAATGCAGAGTACTGGAATCCTGCAAAGAGCAGTTAATAAACTGAAGATTGAGTATCCGGACATAACAGTAGGCGATCTTAAACACTCTTTGGTCTTAACTCAAGTAAAGGGAAAAGATGATGCAGTTGCTACAAAAATATTCAAAGTAGACTATACCGATAAGGATCCAAGTAAGACTCAGCAAGTTTTGGCAACAGTCCGGCAAGTTTATTTGGATTACAACAAAGAACAGCAACAAAACCGTTTAAACAAGGGACTTCAAGTTATCGGGGAACAGTTAAAAAAGGTACGTAATGAGGTGAATACGGCTGAAACAAGCCTACAAAGGTTTCGCAGTTTACATAATCTCGTCGATCCAGAGACTGAGGCAAGAACTACAGAGGGAGCTTTAAGCACGATTCAGCAGGAGCGCCGCACAGCTAGTTCTGCGTTCAAGGAGGCAGAGGCTCGCTACAAATCTTTACAAGAACAACTCAAAAGTACTCCCCAGAATGCCCTTGTCGAGGCCCGTCTCAGTCAGTCTACTCGCTACCAAGGACTACTTAACGAAATCCAAAAAACAGAACTGCTTTTAGCACAGGCCCGTTTGACCTTTACAGATGAAACTCCTGGTGTGCAGAAGCTGATAGAACAACTTGCGCGTGAGAAGGAATTATTGCAGCAAGAGCAAAGACGGACTTTAGGGGGATCGTCTGCTCCAGTAAACATCCAGCCAGAGTCTCTATTAGAACAAGGACAGAAAAGTCAAATTGACCTCAACCTTGCAGGTCAGCTAGTTGACACGCAAACTGTGATAGTTGCTTTGAGGGCTCGGGATCAAGTTCTGTTAAACAAAGAACTTGAGTTGAGTCAGAAACTCAAAGATTTCCCAAGTCTGTTAGCCCAGTATGGTCGCCTACAACCACAGATACAACTTGGTCGAGAAAGGTTGCAGCAGCTTTTGAAAGCAGAGCAAGACCTGACGCAGGAAATAGCCAAGGGAGGATATGATTGGCAAGTTGTGGAAGAACCCCAACTGGGATCATTTGTGGGTCCGGACATTAAGCAGAACTTGATGTTAGGTGCAGTAGTTGGTTTAATGTTGGGAGGTATTGCTGCCTTTGTTCGTGAAGCGGCGGATGATTCGGTTCATACCACTGCTGAGTTGGAGAAGCAGGTTTCTTTACCATTGTTGGGAACGACTCCCAAGTTACCACCTGCCAAACCCAGAGAATCAGTGATCCAGTTACCTTTTGGCAAACCAGAAGTTTCTGCTCCCTGGAGAATTCAGGTACTGCAATCTTCACCGCGTTGGGAATCGTTGGATCTGATTTATAAAAACATTGAACTTTTCAATTCTGTTTCTACGATCAAATCTTTGATGATCACCTCAGCTTTGCCAGATGAGAGTAAGTCATCTTTGGCATTGGGTCTGGCAATGAGTGCTGCCCGTCTACACAAGAGGGTTCTGCTGATCGATGGTAATTTACGCAATCCCAATCTGCACAAACAGCTAAACCTTCCCAATGAACAGGGGCTGTCAACTCTACTGGCAAGTGATGTCACTCTTCCCAACCAGCTGAGTGTTCAATCCTCCGGCTCATCCTACATAGATATTTTGACTGCCGGACCACAGCCAGCTGACCCAGCTAATCTGTTAAGTTCCCCGCGGATGCAGGAGTTAATCACAAAATTTGAGGCTAACTATGATTTGGTACTCATAGATGCTCCTCCTGTTCTTGGCTTGGTAGATGCCATGCTGACAGGATCTTACTGTCGTAGTGTGGTACTGGTGGCAAGCATTGGTAAGGTGACTCGAACTCAGCTAGCGCAGACCACAGCTATGCTTAGCAAGTTAAACCTAATAGGGGTTGTAGCAAATGGGGTATCAAACTCCAACAGTACCTATGTACCCTATACAAAGCAACACCGATTTGCACTGCAACAAGCTGTGGAAAAATAGCCCAAAAAAGTCTGGGATTACACAAACTTACATCTTATGATCTAGTCGCCTAGAGACTAGAACACCGATTCAGTAGGGGCGCTCCGGCCGGAGCGTCCCTACTTGATAAACCCGGTTTGTTTACCTTTTAAAACCGAAATTTCGTCCCTCCAAATCAAAGAAACCCGGTTTGTTAGTCTGACTGAATTGGTGTTATGGAGTACTAATTCAGTCAGAAAAAACCTAACCCCCTAGTACCGCAAGGCGTTCGTCAAAAGTCACTCATTCAAAAGTCAAAAGCCAAGAAAATAAGGCTTTTAATAAGATTGCATATGGTCAGCTTATTTCCGGGCCCCCTGTACTAGCCCCCTTGCCTAGGAAGTTCGGGGGAGTCAGATTTCCCGCATTTCTTAGGGAAGGCGTCTTTCTAGAATGATTGAATTGGTGTTCTAGAAGCGTAGTAAATAAATTTTAAGTGTAGGGTGTGTTAGCCCAACACGCTTGCTGTTAAGTATTCTTTGTGGATATTTTACATGTGTAGAGACGTTCCATGCAACGTCTCTACATAGGTTGACTGACGGTAGGTAAATTATCTGTTCAGTAAGCGTATTGTGTGTGATTGCAATCCTATTTAAACTCATCCCACCCCGACAATTTGTGTGAGGTACATGGCGTCATGAGGCTTGCCCGCGTCGTCCTTCGGCTAGGCGTCGATTCGGACCACCCCGACAATTTGTGTGTAAGGTGCCGTTTTCTTTGAGTTATGAAACAAGGCGCGTGTATGGTTTTCCATGTTACAGCGACTGTAAGTAATCTACTAGCTAACTACGCCCATTCACAAGGTATACTTTGAAAAAGTTTTTACTTGTCTATTACTGCTAAAATATATATCTAAAAAAAACTTATAACTCATGAATACTGATTGTATTGTCTTATCGGAAGAATTCTTCCTCTTGCGGCTCTTTCAGATTGAAGTATAAAGTTTGTGTATTTTAGAAACTTGTGTTTGCTGATTAGATTGTATTATTCTTTAATAATTAAGATTTTCTTTGGCGAAAATCTAATTGTGCTACGATCGCTTTCAGCTACTTAGTTACACTATTTGGGTGATTCATAATAACTTAATAATTCTGGGAAAAACACAGTTGCTATTTAAAGAGTAAATAAAGAATTTATTTGAGCAACTGTTATTCCTACGGTTTACTCTATCCTAGATATTAAATCCCTTACAAAAATATCAGCAAACAGTGTAGTATTCATAAATTTTTCAAAAAACTAGTATCGGAGATTATTGTGCGTCTCTAAAAAGCATACTTTTAAAAGATGTACAAAATCTTGTAGGGATAGTTATACAACTATTTTTCGACTCAAGCACATTCAATTTTTTGCAGTAAAAAATTAAATGTCTATCTTGTCCTTTAGCGTTGATAGCCTTTCATTTCAGGGCATTGGCGTTTACCACTATATGAGTTCAAATACATATGACAACCTCAATTATTCCACAATTCAATACTAATTATACTGTGACCCAGCAACCCCAAAATCATTCCTCCCCATACTGCAAACTTCAGTGGCGACGAGGTCAGTTGTTGGTCAAGTCTCCTGGAAACGTGAAACAGCCATATCTGGCTGCACTGGATAAAGAGCAATCTTTAGTAGAGTGCTTAAAACATTCTCCAATAAATTTGGTTCGCATAGACCCAAAACTGGGTGAGGCAAAGCTCTTGTTATGGGCTTCCGCGTGCGAGCAAGCCAACAAGCCAATATTCCTACACATACCTTCTGCCGATAAACTGCCGAAAGCAGGTAGCTCACTGTTATGGTGGTTGAAGCGTTTCACTCACTGGATTGCTGCCTTGGTGTTTCTGCTGTTTATGAGTCCAGTCATGCTGGGATTGGTTTTGCTGATACGCGTTTACTCCCCTGGTTCACTTTTTTCCCGTCAGTGGCACATTGGAGAACGGGGTAAACTCTTTCGCGTTATCAAGTTTCGTACAACTACGGTAGCCGAGAACAAACTGACGAGGGAAAATGAGCAAAACATCACATCCCTAGGGCTATGGATGCGGAAGTCTGGTTTGGACAGTCTGCCTGAGTTGTTCAATGTCATCCGGGGTGAAATGAGTCTGGTAGGACCTCGTTGCTACACTCTAGAAGATATAGTGCAGCTAACTTTAGGAGAGCAACAACAGATGAATACACCACCTGGCATAACAAGTTTATGGCAGGTGGAGGCGAATTCAAACCAGCCGATTCTTAACTCTGTGAACAGCTTTAATCTGTAATACAGACGTATTTGGTTTTTTTAGTAGGATTTGAAAATCCTACTAAAAAAACCAAAGTTCTTTCAGGCTGTGGTGATTACTTGCTAATATAAAATTTTTGAGTATAAATACTGCTATGCTTACAGCAATTTGCACTTTATTTGAAAAACATTATCACCACGGCGTGGGGGTTTTGGTGAATTCCTTGTATCACCATGGCTTTCGCGGTGTAGTTTGGGCAGGGTATCGTGGAAATCTCCCGCCTTGGGCTAAGTCAGTAAAAGATGGAGAGGGCTATCAAGAGTTTTCTGTAGCCGAGGGTTGTGTCATTCGGTTTGTAAAGTTAGATACCTCAAAGCACTTCGGTTTTTACAAGCCCGATTTCATGCAGGAACTGTGGGAAAAATATTGCCCAGAGGTTGATGCCTTATTTTACTTTGACCCTGACATCGTAAATAAGTGTGGCTGGGATTTCTACCAGAGGTGGGTCAGCCGTGGAATTTCCCTCTGCGGTGACTCATGGTACTTAGTACCTGCCAATCATCCTCGACGCTTAGCATGGAAAGAATTTGCGGAAAACAACGGCTTTGTTTGTGAGCGTCAGTTAGATTACCACTACAACAGTGGCTTCATAGGTGTCCATCGTAACTACAAGTCCATACTGTCACTTTGGCAGAAACTCATAGAACTTGGTGAGATGGCAGGACATAACGACTTACAAAACCTTTACCACCATAAAGGTTTCCATACTTATCCCTATCTTCATGGAGACCAGACCTACCTTAATTTGGTATTAATGCTGACACATGCTCCCATCAGTACTGTGGGTCCAGAAGGGATGGATTTTATACCTGGCGGCACAATCATGTCTCATGCGACAGTACCGAACGTTAAGCCTTGGCGGAAGAAACTGATTCTTAGCGCTCTTGAAGGTAGCAGTCCGACTATGACTGATAGAATGTATTGGCAACACGCTCAAACGCCCATTAAACTTTATTCATCAGCAATGTTCTTTTGGAAAAGATTTGACCTTCGGTGTGGATCTGCTATTGGTCGTTTTATAAGTCGCGCTGCAATTTAAGCCATTGATTTTTTATTGTACTTTGATTGGCGTGTCTGGGCTTCCCTCTAAAAACTATTTGCTGTGGTGGCACTTAACAGTTTCAGTTTTGCTGTTTCGCCTTATAGTAGTAGGTCTTTCAAGATAGCAATTGCATTCAGCCGTATTTGCCTTACCAAATAACTATTGAAAAATACCAATGCATCTCAAAGCTTACAAACCAGTCCGCAATCTGCTTAAGGCTACTAAATTTTGGCAGGATAACTATTTGATATTGCGGGAGTTTAAACATTTTCGCAAAATTACCATTTTTGCTTTAGGATTTTCCTTTCTAGCAGCCACTTTTGAAGGGGTAAGTATTGGTTTTTTGCTGGCTTTTTTACAAAACTTGACTAGTCCAAACTCTGCACCAATTCATACGGGAATTGGTTGGTTTGATATTTGGATTTTGGGTAGTAAGACATCGGCAATGAGTCGTCTATATCGAGTCTGTCTGCTGATTTTACTAAGTACTTGGCTGCGTGCAGCATTCAACTACTTTGCACAAATATACACTGAATTTGCTCAGTTATATTTGACAGACCGCTTGCGCAAGCAAGTTTTTGAACAATTGCAAGCATTGCCACTCAGTTTCTTTGCAAAAACTCGTGCCGGGGAACTTTTCAACACGCTTACGACAGAAGTTGAGAGGGTCAAACAGGGTTTCAGTGGAGCGGCGTTTTTGCTGACCAGAATACTGACAGTAATTGCCTACCTAATATGGATGCTTTTACTGTCGTGGCAGCTGACATTGATTTCAGTCTTCTTATCTACACTTTTAGCGGTTGGATTAAAAACACTGAATGCCAGAGTGCGCGAAAAAAGTTTTAGCACGTCAGTAGCCAACGGTCAGTTTACCTCAACATCTGTTGAATTTATCAACGGTATTCGTACTGTTCAGGCATTTTGTACTCAAGAATTTGAACGTCAGCGTTACTACAAAGCTAGTGATAACGTAGTGAACGCAGGCAAAAGAGTTATATTAGCCTGGGCACTTGTGAGGCCGATAACCGAAGGAATATCCGCCACGGTTCTGATCAGCATGATTATTGTGGCGTTTACTATATTTGTGGCAAATGGAACGTTACAAGTTGCTTCTCTGCTGACGTTTTTCTTTGTTCTGTTTCGCCTCGTGCCCATTGTGCAAGACATGAACGGCACTACTGCATTTCTCAACACGCTTGGAGGTTCAATAAAAAACATTAAGGAACTGTTGAAAACAGATAATAAAACTTACTTGCAAGACGGTCAAATTCAGTTTCAGGGTTTAAAAAGGTCAATAGACTTAGTATCTGTAGATTTTGCATACGCACCCAGCAGTCCAGTACTCAATAATATTACTCTCACCATTGAACGAGGAAAGGTGACGGCATTGGTCGGAGAGTCGGGTTCTGGTAAAAGCACACTCGTTGATTTAATTCCCCGGTTCCAAGACGTTACAGAAGGTAAGGTGCTGATTGATGGGGTTGATGTGCGGCAGTTTAAAATCAACTCCCTACGTACCAACATGGCTGTGGTCAGTCAGGATACTTTTATTTTTAATACTTCTGTTTGGAACAATATCGCGTACGGTACGCAAGGGGCAACTGAAGATGAAATTCGAGAAGCCGCGAGGCTATCAAACGCAGTTGAGTTTATCGAAGCAATGCCTCAAGGTTTTGACACACAACTAGGCGATCGGGGTGTCAACTTATCTGGAGGACAACGACAGCGAATTGCGATCGCTCGCGCCTTGCTGCGTAACCCAGATATTCTTATTTTGGATGAAGCAACAAGCGCATTAGATTCTCTGACTGAGCGATTGATTCAGGACTCCTTAGACAAGCTTGCTGTGGGTAGAACAGTCATTGCGATCGCTCATCGCCTCTCCACAATTGCCCAAGCAGATAAGGTTGTGGTGCTAGAGCAGGGACGTATTGTAGAGCAGGGCAACTATCAAGAATTACTCAGCCGCCGAGGCAAGCTTTGGGAATATCACAAGATGCAGTACGAGGTGGGCCAAGCAGGATAAAACTCTTTTAAATCCTTGTGGTTGTGAAAATAAGTGGGGGATAAGCAATGACTAATTTTAAAACAGATGCTGAGCAAAACGAAGAAGACTTGAGCAAGCCAATGTTTGAAAAAGATTAAGTAAAAAAGTACCAGGGTGATATGTTAGGAAACTTTAATGGAAAAATATATTTCTACTGCGACCCGAAAAAAGGAGTTCGCGAAGGGTTAAAGCTACAGCATTTATTAGTTTGTTTGGCAGAAGGTTTTAAAGAACTGGGGATACCGTTCTTCTCAAATGTCAACTACTGGAAAGAGTCACCAGAAAAAGAAGAATATCTCTTTCGCCATCAGCCAGAAGTTACTCCTGATGATTGTTCTATTGTTGTATTATCGAATAATTGGTTTTCGCCATTACACCCTCTACCAGAGAATTTATTTCATCCAAAGCGAAAATATATAACTGCTTATTTGGATGGAAATGACGGTGACAGAACATACTCTGTAAATCCTGAGTTCAGGAGATTTGATTTGATCTTTAAAAATCATTTTAATAGTAAGTTAAATTATGGTAGTCCTAATTTTTATCCCTGGCCCTTTGGGCTGAGTAACCGTATAATTCGAGCAGTTGAGGAAGTCCCAAATTTTCAGGATAGAAAGAGACATCTCCTGATCAATTTCAGGCATTGGAAGGTTGGTCATCCTGTAAGAAATATCACTTGCAGCCAGTTGATACCTCACATGGAAAAGATTCTACCAATCGACAACTATGTTGATAATCCTGATCACCATCCAGTAGATCCTTATAACTATCTACATTGGGTACAAACAGGTGGACGCCATTACCCGAATTACTACCAACGCCTCCTCGGTTCAGCTGCTTGTGCTGGCTTTGGGGGATTTTTTGTCCCCCCTTGGCCTAAGAACCCCGGCAGTTTAATGAGTCGTGGCGGAAAGCGTATTCTTAGTCAGTTGCAATTAAAGACAAATACAATCGTCCAGTGGGATAGTTGGCGATTTTGGGAGTCATTAGCAGCAGGATGTGCTACCTTTCATGTGAATTTTGAGAAATATGGTCTTGCCCTTCCTGTCATGCCAGAGAATTGGAGGCACTATATAGGCATCGACTTAGACAACGTACAAGAAGCAGCAGACAGAATAGCTAACGACCCAGGAATTCTGGAAAGAATTTCTACAGAAGGAAGGATTTGGGCACTTGAGCATTACGGTCCTGTACCCACGGCATTACGTTTTCTGGAAACAATCTCCCAGAAGCTGTAGTAATTATAGGGT
>CAZZXJ010000012.1:17288-26463 GCA_964657905.1 uncultured Stigonema sp. | reverse complement strand
TCCTGTCTCCTGTCTCCTGACTCCTGACTCCTTTCATCTCAATCGACTGTCCGCGCTAATAATACTGGGCAGGTAGCATTAACTCTAACGTAGTCAGACAAAGAAGAGCCTAAAAGTCGGTCTAGATCAACCAAACTCTTAGCGATTGAGGGACGGCGATCGGGAGAACCAAGCAATAATAGGTCTACTTTCCACTCTTGTGCTAAGCGACAAATTTCTTCAGATGGTTTACCACTGCTGGTAACGCAACGAGCTTGAACACCGTGTTTTTTAGCTTTTTGAAACGCTGCTGCTAAGACAGGATTTTGTTCTGGACTGATTTGAGACGTTTCCGATAGTTTACCGCGTAAATCCATATTAACATTAGCCAGAATTAACTCACCTTCCTTAATATCTCGAAGGAGGAACAAAGCTAATTGTAGACAGTCTTTTGCCGTATTAGAATTATCCAGCGCCACCATAATGCGGTTAATTTTTTTGACATAAAGGTCATCTTTAACCAGTAACATGGGGCGAGAGGATAATTGAAAAACGTATTGACTGACTGAGTTTGCTAAAATTGATTGCAGCCGCCTCAAACCGCGTGAACCCATAATAATCAAGTCAGCTTCGATTTCGTCGGCTACCTGGCAAACTACATATTTGGGGTCACCTTGCCGCAAAATTGAAGAAACTTTGCTAGGGTCTAGGTTCAAATACTGAATGGCATTAGCTAGGATCTTGCCACCTTCTTCCCACTTAGCTGTCATGACGGCAGCAGTAGTTTGCTCAGGAACAACGTGCAAAACTGTAACTTTTGCCCGTTGGATTGATGGTATTTCCGCCAAAGTTTTGAGCATCTCTTCCGCATGTCCCAATCCAGAGACAGCTAGCAAAATCTTTTCTATCATCTTACCTCTTTTTCCTCAGGTTGCTTTGGTCATTCCTCTTTCTTTAGTGGTTAGTAGGGGCGCAAGGCATTGCGCCCCTACAGTAGTTAGTGGAACAATCAACTACTTAACTACTAACTTTTCGCAAAAAACAAATGGCAGTTAAGTTTATTTCCGCCCAGTCAATTAAACTTTTAACTAGACTTTGATGATTTAAGCGTACTTTACAATTTTGCCTAATAAACTTACACAAATGATTATTAAATTTATTAGTTTTAATCTATGTTGAAATTTCTTAATTAAAACTAAGTAGAGTCTTGAAAACAGGTAGGAGCCACTTACTAAAAAAAGCTCACTTTATAAGCTTTTGACACTACTTTGCCCTACCCGATTACACTTATAGCAACTTTATAGGTAAAATTTGGTGCATCTGTGACACTATGCTCGGACATTTGATGCATGGCTTTTTGTCATAGGGATTAACTATAGCAATCCTAAATGATTCATGAAAATCCTCTACATTAACAGACCACCAGCTTTCACAATTCAAATAGGATTGCGGTAGTTCACCAAGATAACTGCGCCTGTTTCGCCTAACATCTGCTAAGGGTTCGGTAACCTGTAAAGTCTGTCTGTAAATATGACTACTTTGGGGAGCGATCGCACCCCTCGACACGGGCAAATCGTCACACTTCGATTTGTTGGTAGGCAAACTTCACAAACCGAAGTGTTGTTTTCCTCTTAAGCCGCAGCTAAACCATTATGCTTGAGCAAAGGAACCGTACTAGGTTCACGACCTCGGAAGGACTTAAACACTTCCATTGGGTGCTTGCTACCACCGAGAGCCAGTACCGTATCACGGTAACGCCTACCCATAGCTTTTATAGCCATGTCATCTTCTAGCCCAGCTTCTTCAAAAGCAGCAAAAGCGTCGGCACTCAGCACTTCAGCCCACTTGTAACTGTAATACCCAGCCGCATATCCACCACCAAAGATGTGTCCGAAAACACATAAGAAGTTATCTTCTGGTAGCAGTGGCAATACGGTAGTCGTCTTGGCAATGCTAGAGCGCACATCCTTTGGAGATTCTCCGCTACCCGGACGATAGCGGTAGTGCAGTTCCAAGTCAAGGATGCTAAAGTGAATTTGCCGCAGCATAGCACTGCCACTCATATAGTTCTTTGCCGCCACTAGCTTTTGGTAATAATGCTCTGGTAGCGGCTCCCCAGTTTCGTAATGTTTAGCCATTCCCAGTAATGTAGGGAGGCGTTTTGATATATCATTAGTGGAATGGGGCGCTTTTTCCGAATCCCTCCCAATCCCTATTAGGGATTGAAACGAAACATAGCACCAGTTTTCCATGAACTGGCTGGGCAGTTCCACTGCGTCCCACTCGACGTTGTTAATGCCTGCTGCTTCAGGATAGTCTACCTTGGTCAGCATGTGCTGCAAGCCGTGACCAAACTCATGAAACAAAGTCTCTACTTCATAAAAAGTCATCAGGCTTGGCTTGCTATCAACAGGGGGAGTTTGGTTACACACCAAATACGCTACAGGTAAACGGGTGGAAGTTACTCCATTTTCAGTGATTTTGCCACGGTTGATGCAGATGTCCATCCATGCACCACCGCGCTTTTCCGCAGGACGGCTGTAGGGGTCTAAGTAGAAGTAGGCAATTGGGTTAGCCGTTTCATCAGCGATTTGGAAGTAACGAACATCCTCATGCCAGACCGGGGCGTGACCATCAGCAGGAGTGATGGTGACGCCAAACAGGTGATTCACCATAGCAAACAAGCTATCTAACACTTGGGGAAGTGGGAAGTAAGGACGCAATTCTTCAGCAGTGAAAGCAAATTTTTCTTCCCGTTGGCGTTCTGCCCAAAAACTAATATCCCAGTGTTGCAAATCGTTGGCTTCTGCTGCTCCCTTTGCTGCGGCAAAGGCTTTGAGTTCTGCCAATTCCTTGACAGCAGCATCATAACTAGCACGGCGCAGTTCTTCCAACAACGACTCTACTGCTTGGACACTCTGAGCCATTTTACTGGCTAGGCTCAACTCGGCATAAGTCTTAAAGCCTAGTAACTGGGTTAGTTCTTGACGCAACTCTAAAATGCGTTCAATTAACGGGTTGTTATCCAACTCGCCTGACGAAGCACGAGTGATCAAAGCTTTGTAAAGTCTTTCGCGCAAGTCACGCCGGGTGCTGTGCTGCATAAAAGCAGCAAAACTAGGCAAGTCCAAAGTTATGCGCCAAGGACCATTTTCTGGGGTGGCATTTTCTTCTCCCGCAGATCGTGCCGCTTGTGCCGCTAGACTAAGTAAGCTTGGGGGCAAGCCATGGATTTCTTCAGTGGTAGTGAGCGTTAAGCTGAAGGCTTTGGTAGCGTCTAGGACATGGTTAGAGAACTTGGTAGAAAGGTCTGCTAACTCCATCTGAATGGCGTTAAAACGCTCCCGCGCCTCACCTTGTAAGCCAACGCCGGAAAGTTCGGCATCCCGGAGAGCCGCTTCGACAATGCGCTGTTGGGCAGAGTCTAAAGTTTTCCAGCGCTCACTTGCTTGCAGTGCCTTAAAAGCATTGTAAATGGGTTGACTTTGACCCAGCTTATTGAAGAACTGCACCACTTGCGGTTGTACTGTTTCATAAGCTTCGCGCAGTTCAGGACTATTTTTCACACCCATTAAATGGTTCACCACGCCCCAACTCCAGTTCAGCCGTTCTGTCAGCCGATCTCGGGGTTCTACTAAACTGCTCCAAGTGGGCTTGACGTTAGCTTCTAACGTAGAAAGTTCCTGATCTAGTTCTGCTAGCAGCACTTTGAACGCTGGCACAACTAGCTCTGGTGTAATGTTTGCAAAGGGAGGCAAGCCAGAGCCTTTAAGTAAGGAATTTTCTGAAATGGTAACGTTTGCACTCATAATTCTTTGTAAGTAGTCAATGAAATTTGGGGTAAACAGTTATTTTGCTTTGTATATCTTCTAATGTAGCGATCGCTTACACATTTCGACTTTCAAGAATGCCGAACCTACTTGTAGGGGCGATTTTGCCTTGCGCCCCTACTTCACCTGATTTGACAATTATTAGCTTTCTACCATTTGCATCTACTGACTATACAGGTAGCAAAAAACGTTAAACATGTATATTCACCTTTACCTTTTTTGTTCTTAATGATACAAATATATAATTGTTTTGTTATCTATCAATGTATTTGATCAAAAAAGCCTTCTACGAAGGAATACAGCAAAACATCGTGCATCTACTAACCCGGATAAACACGTAAAACGCAAGTCTTGAGGTAATTAATGAGTTACAGCAAAAAAGCAGTATTTTTTACTATACCGCTTTCATTACTTTTATCCTGTAAAATCCTTGAACTTAGCCCATCTGTGGCACAATCTACACCTAATTCTGAGTTGACACAAGCAACTTACCTTTCACAGTTGGAACAAGAGGTAATTGCTGAAATGAACAAGTTGCGCACAAATCCCAAAGCATACATCCCTATTTTGGAAAACTATAGACAGCGCTTCCAAGGCAATCAAGTCAGAATTTCTGAGAATTTCTTTTTACAGACTCAGGAAGGAGTGAAAGCGGTCGATGAGGCGATCGCTTTTCTCGAAAAAGTAACTCCAGCTGGAACTCTCTCTGCTTCCCAAGGAATGTCTCTAGGTGCAAGAGATCATGTCCAAGATACTGGACCAAAAGGTACTCTTGGTCACTATGGCAGCGATGGCAGTGACCCCTCCATTCGCATCAATCGCTATGGTTTCTGGCATAGTACTGCCGCAGAAAACATCAGCTATGGTTTAAGCACCCCTCAGGATATCGTCATGCAGTTAATTATTGATGATGGAGTACCGTCACGCGGTCATAGAAAAAACATCTTTGACCAGGCTTTCAAGGTCACTGGAGTTGCCTATGGAACTCATGTCACCTATAAAACCATATGCGTGATTACCTATGCTGGAGAGTATAGAGAAAAAGGAATAGGACTTACGCCTCGAAACCCGGTTTCTACCAAAAATCGTTTGTACAGTAATCAGATACCTACGCTGAAACCCGGTTTCAGCCCCATGGCGCGTAAATCTTGAGAAGCACTCAGGAGGAGTCAGAAAGAGGCAGGGGGCAGGGGGCAGGGGTTCGTGAGCAGGGGAGAAACCCCATCCATGAATGGATTCGCAAGAAATAAGGACGTAGTATTTCTTGCACTACGTGGATACAGAGGACATTTTTGTTGTTCTCCATCCATAAATGGAGGGGCTTGAGACCTTTTTAGCAGGGGAATCCAGAATCTTTTCCCCCTGCAAAGGTGCTCCCCGCACAAGGTGCCTCTTCGGTCAGTTGCGTGCGGAGGTTCCCTCCGCCCTGGCAAACTGGCTCCTCCTGAGTCTGAAGATTGTAACTCCTGACTCACCTTGCACTCTTAGGATTGCAGCTCTCTTGAGAACAGCTATATATTAGCTATAGATGATTGACTCGTCCCTCTCAAGTTTTGAGGTTGTTGATGCGTCGGATAATGTTTTGGGTTTTTGTCCCGATCCCCCTAATAGTTACATCCTGTCATGCAGTGATTCCGTCTAACTCCTCCATACCGGAAATTTCTCCAAAAGCTCCTGATATATTGAGACACGGGAAGATCCTTTCACCGCTCGAACAACAAGTTATTGTGGAAATGAATAAGGCTAGAACTAATCCTGCCGCTTATGCTACTGTGCTTGAAAACTATAAACAGCGCTTTGAAGGCAAGCGAGTCAGAATCTCTAGTCATGTTTATTTACAAACAACCGAAGGAGTAAAAGCGGTCGATGAGGCAGTTGCTTTTCTCAAGTCAGTTCGCCCAGTGGGAGCTCTGATTCCATCCCAGGGGATGTCCAGAGCAGCTAGGGATCATGTCAAAGATCAAGGAGCAAAAGGTATAATCGGTCATTATGGCAGCGACAAGAGCGATCCCTTTAAGCGCATCAACCGCTATGGAAGTTGGGAAATCACTGCGGGGGAAAATATCAGCTATGGCTCCCATACAGCACAGGATATCGTCATGCAGTTAATTATTGATGATGGTGTGCCTGATCGGGGTCATAGAAAGAATATGTTTAACCCTGCTTTTAAGGTGGCTGGAGTTGCTTTTGGAAAGCACGCTACATATAGGCAGATGTGCGTCATTGACTATGCGGAAGGATATGTAGAAAAATCGGGTTTAAGTTAATCAGCTTTTATCAGTAGAACGAAGAATGATCAGCCGCCACAGTTATACCGCTACAAGTGCCGTACACCTCAAAGTCTACGTTCAAGGTGAAGGCTTCCCGATTCTCTGCTTACATGGTCATCCCGGTTCTGGTTCTAGTCTCTCTGTCTTCACCAATCACTTATCAAAACGTTTTCAAACTTTGGCTCCCGACCTGCGAGGATACGGCAAAAGTCACTTCAATGGCGATTTTGAAATGCGCGACCATTTGACAGACTTGGAAGCGCTTCTAGAGCGTTATCAGATCAAAAAATGTTTGGTACTAGGATGGTCTCTGGGTGGCATTCTCGCCATGGAACTGGCACTAAAACTACCACAGCACATCACTGGGCTAATTTTGGTAGCGACATCTGCCAGACCTAGAAGCAACCACCCGCCTGTTACTTGGCAGGATAATTTTTATACTGGTGTTGCTTCACTTTTGGGCTGTATAAAACCAAATTGGCAGTGGAATATTGAGACGTTTGGCAAGCGATCGCTCTTGCGCTACCTCATCCAACAACACACTCCTGTCGCCTACCGCTACATTGCCACAGAAGCTGTGCCTGCCTACTTGCAAACCTCAGGTGCTGCCACTCGCGCCTTATATACCGCCTTGAAAGCTAGGTACGACCGACTTACAGACATACAGCAAGTTCAATGTCCAAGTTTGTTACTTACTGGTGCTCAAGACTACCATATCACAGCGGATTCAAGTTGGGAGACATCCCAGAACCTCCTCGATTGCCAGTGGCACTGCTACCCCAATGCCGCCCATCTTTTTCCATGGGAAATTCCTGACCAAGTACTGAGCGACATTGATCGCTGGCTTGGGGAGCATCCGCAAATCATTTGTAATAGCTAATTGCTAATTGCTAATCGCTAATAGTAAATGAACAATTAGCAATTAACAATTAACAATTAGCCTCAATTACATTTGACCGCTAAAGGCAGGCCTTACTTTACGGTCAATCCTTTCCCCCAAGTCGTCAGCAATTGTTAAGGCATTTGGTTTACAGCGCTTGACATTCACAGCAATCCCCTGAGCTCCCTCCTGTTCCAAATCTTCTACATAGCCTTTGAGCGCTGCTTTGGCATCGGCAGAACTTAGAAATGGCCCGAAATAATAGGTACAACGGGGATTCTGTGTTACAATCTCGACCCACCAAGCCAAACCAACATTGTGGAATGCGTTAATCAACAATTCCTTAAAGTTATACCAAATGGGTTTCATGGTTTTCGCTGATCTCTAAATGTAGTACAGAGTTTTAAACAGTGTGTTTCTGGTTTTGGTTATTTTACATTTCTTTATACTCTATTTATTCTTCTTTTTTCCAAGAAATTTTTGTTAATTTATCTAAATGCAGCGTATTCAGCCAGCGTTGGCGATAAATTTCATAAAGCGCCATACCTGTTGCTACTGAGGCATTGAGACTGGGAATATTGCCTTGTAGGGGAATCGACACCAAAACATCGCAGGAGCGTTGTGTCAACATACTTAGACCTTCGCCCTCAGAGCCAACTACCAAAACAATTGGACCCGTGAAATTCACCGTATGCACCGGAACGCTGGCAGTGGCACCGGTGCCGTAAATCCAAAACCCAGTGGCTTTCAATTCTTCCAAGGCGCGTTGTAGATTCACCACTCTGGCTACGGGAAAGTTTTCTAAAGCACCTGCTGCTACTTTCATCACTGTGGAAGTGATCCCTGATGCTCTGCGTTGCGGGATCACTAATCCCTGAGCGCCAATTGCCTCAGATGTGCGAATAATTGCTCCCAAGTTGTGGGGATCGGTGATCCCGTCAGCAACAACAATCACTGGATCGCTCACAGATTTTGCCCGTGCAATTAACTCGCCCAACTCGATATAGTCATATGGGGCAATTTGCGCGGCCACACCCTGATGATTTGCACCTAGAGTGATTTGGTCTAAGCGCTTAGGTTCCACTTCATCAATGATCGAGCCATTTTCCTTGGCTTGTAAAATTAGGGAGTGAAAGCGCGGGTCGTAGCGCAGGCGAGGAGTAATCCAGATGCGGTTGAGACCGCGCTGATTTTCCAGCGCACTCAAGACTGGATGGCGACCGTAAATCAGATCTATATCTTCTGCTTCTGTTTGTTTTCTAGATACAGATGGATGGGGGATATGATGATTTTGATTTCGACGCGTAGTAACTGGGAGTACTGCTTCGCCATTTTGATTTGGACGCGTAGTAACTGGGAGTACTGCTTCGCCATCCCCATTTCTGAGATTGCGTATGGGATTAGAAACGATACGCTTGCCCTTAATCTTCAGGGGTGGCCGACTATTCGTTTCGCTATTCGTCTTGATTTTTCTTGGTTTATTCGGCATATGAGTGTTGGGTAGAGCGTATGGGTAGGTATCCCTATTACCTCGATTTACTGAACTTGCTCTACTGATTTTGCTATAGTGAGGTTAATTTCCCACTATTTTTCCAAATGCAGTTTTTGCAACAGTTCGGTTAAGCGCTGGGAATCGGTGAGATACAGGTAGCCAATGAGAGTTTCTAAACTAGTTGCCTGTTGATAAATTTCGGGCTCAACACGTTTAGGACGTCCTGTGGCGGCGTTGCGACCCCTGCGGACAATTTCTAACTCGCTGTTTTTTAGATGCGGACTGAGCGATCGCAAGTGCTGTGCCTGCGTTTCTGCTCTTACCTGTGCCACTACTAGACGATGGTAACTTTCTGTTCGTTGCGGTGGTAGTAGATAAAAATTCCTGACGTACAGTTCATAAACCGCATCTCCCAAATAAGCTAAAGCAGTAGGAGAAATTTGTTGCAGTTGTGCCTGGGAAATCTGTTGGGATAATTGCTCTGTGGTTGCCTTTTGTAGTTCAAACCAAGATGAATCATGGTTTGCAGCTTCATCTGGTCCATCTATTAGCTTTTCCGACTTTGATTTCACAAGTTCATCATTCCTCGCAGGCTACATTGGGAGACTTTCTGGGGGTAGATTCATTCTGCCCTGAAACAGCCGTGCAGGTCTACCAAGCATAATCAAAGCTAAAAAGGCTACTTTGCTATTTTATCTTTTTTTTGAAGAAGGAGTCAGGAGTC
>CAZZXJ010000012.1:15205-17278 GCA_964657905.1 uncultured Stigonema sp. | reverse complement strand
CCGATCTTCAGGAAAACCCTACCCCAAAGGGATGGGGGTTTGAATATCGAGCATGTTTTCCTTTCCTAATTCCACCCACAAAGGGTAGGGCAATTACCAACTACTCATTCACCAGTCGCACAGAAATCATTCTGACTCCTAACTCCTGAACGCCAGTCGCCTCTATCGGGAGACCCTCCACCATAGAGCTAACTCCTGACTCCTGAACGCCAGTCACCTACGGCGGGTTTCCCGCCGTAGAGCGCTGGCTCCTCCTGACTCCTGACTTCTGACTTCTGACTCCTTTGATTAGACATGACACTAAGTGAATTCTATAAAAATTAAGCTATCCAGATTTAAATATTGGATAGCTAATTTAATTTCAGGTCAAGCAATCAAGACGGCTTGACGTTTTCTAGAGCCGCTTCAACTGTTGGTTGCAGGGAGAGAAACTTCTCTAAGCGAACAAGCTTGACCGTTTGAGTCACACGGGCATTGCTGACAATTTGTAAGGTACCTTCGGCATTTTGAGCCTGCTTGGCTAGCTGCACCAGAGCACCCAAGCCAGAGCTATCAACAAAGTCGATTTGCGAGAGATCGAGAATAATGTGCTTTGGTCCTTCATCAATCTTGCCACCAAGTACCTTGCGAAAGGTCGGCTCGGAAAAGGCGTCTAACAAACCTGTGAGGCGGAATAGCTGACAGTTATCCCGAACTTCACGAGTGCCTCTCAGGCTCACTGTTAGGTTAAGTGGCTCAGCAATAATTGCCTCCTCATAGTTATGTGAACGCTCAAGTATAGATGGTTTTTGTGCATGTTGTCTACATACTGGATGGAGAGGGGAAGTAGGGGGGAGTTAAAAATTTTTAATTTTTAATTTTTAATTTATTGCCCTACTTCTCATCCCTCTCTTCTTATTGTCTCGCTGCTCGCATTGCTTGGACAAACTGCTGAAACAGGTAATCAGCATCGTGAGGACCAGGACTTGCCTCTGGATGATACTGTACGGAGAACACAGGTAGGGACTTATGACGTAAGCCAGCAACGGTGAGATCGTTTAAGTTGAGATGGCTGACTTCTACACTATTGGCAGGTATTGAATCCGAGTCAATGGCAAAACCGTGGTTTTGGCTAGTAATCTCTACTCGTTGTCGTAATCCAGCTGGCTGATTCAAACCACGATGACCAAATTTAAGTTTGAAGGTTTCTGCCCCCAGTGCATGACCGATAATTTGGTGTCCCATACAGATGCCAAACATAGGTTTGTGAGTTAAGAGTAACGCCTTGGTAGTTTCAATGCCTTCGGTAACAGTAGCTGGGTCGCCAGGACCATTAGACAGAAAGACGCCATCTGGATTGTATTTGAGAATTTCCTCTGCTGTTGTATGGGCGGGAACAACGATGACGCGGCAACCGTAAGAAGCCAAGCGTCGCAAGATATTGCGTTTTAACCCAAAGTCAAGGGCGACAACAGTAAAGGATTCCTCAGGATTTGCCTGAGTCTCTGGGTTGAATTCCCAAACTGAGGTGGTGGGTTCTGACCATTCATAAACGGTTGGGGTGGTGACTTCGCGGACGAGATTTAAGCCCTTCATCCTGGGAGCTGCTAGTACTTGCTCCAGCAACTCAGCCTCATCCAAAATGGACGTCGAAATGCCCCCGTTCATCGCTCCTATGGCGCGAATTTTGCGGGTGAGGTTGCGGGTATCAATGCCGTAAATACCAGGTATTTGGTGTTGTTTAAGATAGTCAGGCAAGGACTGTGTAGATCGCCAGTTACTTGGTCGGGTACAAATATTCCGAGCAATCACACCCTGCACTTGCGGTTTCACTGATTCCTCATCCTCTGGATTGACGCCAGTGTTTCCTAATTCAGGATAAGTAAAAATGACTATTTGACCGCAGTAGCTAGGGTCGGTTAGCACTTCTTGATATCCAGTCATGCCAGTATTAAAAACCACTTCCCCGATGGCGGTTCCTATAGCACCAAAAGACCAACCGTAATAAGTTGTTCCATCTGCCATGACAAGTAGAGCAGGTATTGCGTCAGATAGAGGCATAGGCTATTGGTTGTTACTGGTTAGTCGGGGGGG
>CAZZXJ010000012.1:0-15195 GCA_964657905.1 uncultured Stigonema sp. | reverse complement strand
AACGGCCGTTCGCCCGTACAGTGGTTAGTTGTAAAAAATACTACTCACTACTTACTCACGACTAACCACTAAACTATTCCCTAATTTAGTTAATACTGCAGCTACTAATTATTGCATGAATTAATTGTTTTCCTGGTGGTAGAGAAAATATAATGAAAAATTACTCAGAAAAATACTAAATCTTTAAAGAATCATGAGCGACGGCCGTAGATCTGAGCGCCCTTAGACAGGTACAATTGTTAATAATTATGCTTCAGTCTTTTTCATCCCGTGCAACGCTCATTTTTCTATCAACAACACTAGCGGTTCTAGCTGTTGCCTGTAGAGAAGAAAAACCGATTACTGACTCTAGCCCAGAAGAGCAGCATCCGCTTATCGACAAGAGTGCAGCAACTCCTTCTACTATAACAGCAGCACCACTAGCAAGTCCAACATCAAGATCAGGGCTACCGTCTGAGATAGAACCTGGTTCTTTTGAACAAGGGCTAGATAAAGCTGCCAGTGCTTTTAGTATAAGCCAATCTGCTCAATCTATAGAAGATTGGAATTTGGTAGCAAGCCAGTTCCAAGACGCCATCCGACTCATGGAAGACGTGCCTGCCAGTAATCCTTACTTTGCTAACGCCCAAACAAAAATCACAGAATTCCAGCGTTCACTTAGATATGCTCAAAACCAAGCCACTCGCACTGTCAAACCTAAGGTAGAGGCAAAACCTCATAGGATAGTAATCGTGGTTCCCAAACCATCTGTTGCACCAAAAATTACTCTGACGACGCCACAAACACTTGGCTCTTGCGATATTGGCTTGGAACGGAACTTCAAGCAGTGTCCTCCTGCAACTGGAAAAGAAAAACTGCCACCAGCCATGACTATCTTGCCTCCACCAGAGCTACTTAACCAACAGCAAGACGTATTTGTAGCCCCAATTAAACGGCGAGTTGGTGGAACACCAATTATTGAGGTGACCTTCAATGGCAACCAGCAATTTGAGATGATATTGGATACAGGAGCTAGTGGTACAGTCATTACTCAGAAGATGGCTTCTTCCTTGGGAGTAGTGGCAGTGGGTAGAGCTAAGGCAAACACCGCCAGTTCCAAAGCAGTGGAATTTTCCATCGGCTATGTTGATTCAATAGAAGTTGGTGGGGCGAGAGTGAATCACATTCCGGTAGCGATCGCAGGTTCTGACCTAGAAACCGGGCTTCTAGGACATGACTTTTTTGGCGAATACGATCTCACCATTAAACGTGATGTCGTCGAATTTCGCCCACAATCACACGAAAAGAGCAATTCTGCAAATTCAACCAAGGATCGCCGCTCTAGAGAATTTCCGTGAGCCTTATTATACCTTGGGGCTGATCCATAGCCGGGAGTTCCCGCCAATTTTGGCGGCTCTGCACGGCAAAATTGTGCTAATTTCAGTAATTTCACTCAGGAAAATGTTCAGAAAATCGATTACAAATATTTAGACATAAAGTGGCTAGAAAGGTCAACGACACAATAATGAGTGCTTAAAGAGTACAGTGTTGACTTCAATGCTTCTTAGTTGATTGGCAAATCCAATTAAATTAACCAAAAAATGCATTGCTAGATTTTGGTTAATATACCTTTTTTGTAAAAATTTTACTTAATTTAACCAAAGCTTAATCACAAGTTAACTTTAAGGCTGTTAACTAAATACTAATTCACTTTTTGCTGCAACATTTGAACCTCCCAAAACTTGTAATTTTCAAGGTTTGGGAGGGTTCTTTATAGGTGTAGCCCCTGTAGAAAAGTTACATCTTCGGTCTCTACAGTCGTGGAAACAAAGGCGTCAAAATAAGAGTGTCAGTTGCAAGCATTCACTTATGGATTGGGATCACTCTCTCTTAAATACAGCCAAGTCACACCTACTTAAAGAAGTTGTACCATTAGCCAACGAGATAGACAGCAATCCAGATGCTCTACTTCATGCACTTCGAGGTCTGGGAAAACTGGACGCCCTCGCACTACGAGTTCCGCGCCGATGGGGTGGCAAAGAAGTCAGCGAACAGACATTTAACAGCTTTCAAGAACTGGTAGCTCGATATTCAGGTGCTTTAGCTTTCCTGCAAGCCCAACATCAAAGCGCTGCTGGTATGCTGGTTGCTAGTAGCAACTCTTCTGTCCAACAGGAATACCTCCCTCACATGGGTAATGGTCAAGTTTTAGTAGGCGTCGGCTTTTCCCAGCTAAGACGTGAAGGTGAGCCGCTCACTGTAGCCATACCTGTGACAGGGGGATATCAACTAGATGGGGTTGTACCCTGGGTAACAGGATGGGGTTTTTTTAGGGAGTTTATTGTAGCTGCTATACTGCCTGATGGTCGTGCTGTCTTCGGTATTGTGCCTTTTAGTGAAACACATCAAGAGTCAGGAGGCAGGATAACATTTACTACCCCAGCCCAACTAGCAGCAATGACATCAACTAATACTGTAACTGCCATCTTGACTGAGTGGTTTTTATCGGCAGAGCATGTAGTTTCCATTAAACCTGCTGGCTGGATTCAGGAAAACGACAAAAATAACGTCCTGCGCCCAACTTTTATGACAACAGGATGCGCTCTTGCTGGTCTAGATATTTTAGAGTCGGCGGCGCAAACAAAATTGCTGCCTTTGATCACTAATGCCTTTGAGTCTCTTCAGCAGGAATTGAGCAACTGTCGTACAGCTATTAGGGAGGCGCAACAGCATTCTGGTATGGGAATGGCTGAACGCTTACAACTGAGGGGGTGGGCAATTGACTTAGCGACGCGAATCGCTCATGCAGCGGTCACTGTTTCCAGTGGTGCGGCAAACTACAGCCATCATCCGGCACAGCGGGTATATCGCGAGGTGCTGGTATTTACTGTTACTGGTCAAACCCGTACTGTGATGGCAGCAACACTGGAGAGATTGACGCGACCAAATTTTGATCATGAACCGCAGAGGAGCAGAGAACGCAGAGAAGGAAGAGGAAAAGAGGAGGGAATTACCTATTGAACGTCTTCGGCTTACATCCCCTCAAGCTGACCTAGAGGGGATGGTACTAGCAAATAAAATAGCATATGATCGTCAGCACACAGATAAAAAAGCTTCTTTTGGGGTAATCCGGATTCATGGTTGGGCGTAAAGGCGATCGCAGTAATGGTACGCAATAATTGAAATACTGCCCATTCCGCTTTTATGCAATATGAGTCAGCTATCTCAGCCACGTCGAAGTCGGATATTACCGCAGTCTAGGGTAACACCCGAAGAATTGCATCGCCGCAAAGTACGACGTCATGAACTGGGTGCGCAATGTCGTGCTATTCTTGAGCGCATTCGTCCCCAACTAATAGAAAAACATTACAACTGGTTTATAGCCATTGATGCGGACAGCGAAAACTACCTTTTGGATCCGAAACTAGAAAGTTTGCTACAACAAGTTCGCAATCAATATACCAATCCAGATGCCAAGCTCACTATCTTTCGACTTAACGAAACTGGAGCCTGCGGCACAATATGATTTCCGGCAGGTTTGGTGACAATGGAGAGTTGTTTTTTGAAGTTCAACTTATTGGAGCAAATGGAGAAGATTTTTCGGTAGAAGCGCTATTGTGAATAAACCAAGAGAGATTTTGACGCTAGAAGTGGTGGAAGTAGATTAATTTGATTGCTGTTGCTGAGCGCTACTAAAACCACGAGTGTAACTTTTTTATCGCATCCTACTACCATTTTTATAACCTGATTGGGCGTGATTACGAACTCGCACAGGAAATTATGCAGCAACGGTTAAATAGTTAATTAATTTATATATTTTCAGTTTTTGGAAAAGAGCCGTATATGTCACAGCCTAAATTTTCCCCCGCAGGAGATGAAAATCTCAGAAATTTGAAGACTGAAGTTCCTAAGACCAAGAAGAAGGGCAAGTCACTCCCTCCAAAACTCATCATCAAGTTCGGCAAGTTTGTTTGGACGACTATGTGGCATCTGATGATGTCGAAGCTTGCACCCCGCAATCAGTCGGGAGAATATGTTCGTCCCAGCAGCCAATTCCGGAACTTTGTTGGGACAGAGGAATGTAACCTTTACCAACCAGCAGTGGGGCGCTACAACCTTGTCATCGGGCTTGGTTGCCCTTGGGCGCACCGAACCCTTGTTCTTCGGGCGCTTAAAGGACTCGAAGAAGCAATATCGGTGTCTGTCGTCTCTCCTGATCCAATTGCAGGAGGTTGGGTGTTCAACCAGGAACAGGAAGGTTGCCGTTCACTGGCAGATCTGTACGATCTGGCAGAACCAGGCTACAGTGGACGCTCTACAGTTCCAGTTTTATGGGACAAACAGACGAAGACGATCGTCAACAATGAGAGTGCAGAAATTATCGTGATGCTGAACTCACAGTTCAACGAGTTCGCAAAAAATCCCACGCAGGATCTCTACCCTGATGAACTCAAAGAGAACATTGACTCGTGGAATGAGAAGATTTACACGAGTGTGAACAACGGTGTGTATCGTTGTGGCTTTGCCCAAACTCAAGAGGCGTACAATCAAGCCTGTGATGAACTCTTTGCAACTCTAGATGAGATTGAAGCGGCGCTTAGTGCTAGTCGATACCTTTGTGGCGACACTGTCACACTAACAGATGTCCGTCTATTCACGACGTTATTCCGCTTTGATACTGTGTACTATGGGCTATTCAAGTGCAATCGCCGGAGAATTCAGGACTATCAAAACTTGGGAGCCTACCTCCGTGACTTGTATCAGATCAGCGGTGTTGCTGACACCTGCGACATAGAAAGTGTGAAGCAGGATTATTATGGTAACCTGTTCCCGCTGAATCCAAGTGGGATCATTCCCAGAGGTCCTGAGATGACGTACCTTGAAGAACCACATAATCGCGATCGCTCACTAGCAACTTGACGGCAACACATAAAGCAAGCGAAACTAGTGTAAATAAACTTTTAAGTGCATCTACGCTGGAGATTTTGGTAATGACCGAGCCGCTAATTTGCCAAAACTACATCGACGGTGAATGGTTGAGTGCTGCATCAGGACAAACCGAAGAGCGTTGCAATCCTGCTGTTTACAGTCAACTTGTTGCGACTTTCCCCCGCAGTGTAGCAGATGATGTCGATGCTGCGGTAGCTGCTGCACGCATTGCATACCGTAGTTGGCGACTCGTCCCAGCCCCAGTAAGAGCAGAATACATCTTTCGCGTTGGAGAACTATTACTCAAGCACAAAGAAGAACTTGCCCAGTTGATGAGTCGGGAAATGGGTAAACCCCTCAAAGAGGCGCGGGGAGATGTGCAAGAAGGGATTGATTGCGCCTTTTACAGTGCTGGCGAAGGGCGGCGATTATTCGGGCAAACGACACCTTCGGAAATGCCCAACAAATTTGCGATGACAGTACGAATGCCCATCGGAGTCTGCGCCTTAATTACTCCGTGGAATTTCCCAGTCGCCATCCCTTGCTGGAAAGCTATGCCAGCTTTGGTGTGCGGTAATACCGTCATCCTCAAACCCGCCGAAGACACCCCCGCCTGTGCAACCAAACTCATTGAGATTTTTCAAGCCGCAGGTTTGCCCAAAGGTGTGATCAACTTGGTGCATGGGTTGGGTGAAGAAGCGGGGAAAGCCTTAGTTGAACATCGTGATGTTGACTTGGTGTCTTTTACCGGGTCTTCGGAAACGGGTGCTTTTGTCGGTGCAACTTGTGGACGCACTCACAAGCGCATTTGTCTAGAGATGGGCGGGAAAAATGCCCAGATTGTCATGGAAGATGCAGACTTGGAACTGGCAGTTGAAGGCGCAGTTTGGGGAGCATTCGGTACTTCTGGTCAGCGGTGTACTGCAACTAGTCGTCTGATCCTGCACCGTGACATTAAAGAGAAATTTACCGCTATGCTCAAGGAGCGTACCAGCAAGTTACGTCTAGGTGCTGGTACTAATCCTAACACCGATGTGGGACCACTGGTGAATGCATCTCAACTCCAGCGTGTGAGCAAGTATTTAGATATTGCTCATCACGAGGGTGCAAAGGTGTTAATCGGTGGAGAGATAGCTACTGAGGAACAATTGCAGCACGGTTACTTTTTTCAACCAACTATTCTCGACGTCACCCCCCAAATGCGGGTGGCGCGTGAAGAAATTTTCGGACCAGTGGTGACATTGATTGCGGTTAACTCTTTTGAGGAGGCGATCGCTATCCTCAACGATACGCCCTACGGTCTTTCCTCTTCAATTTACACCCGCGATATCAACCGTGCTTTTATTGCCATGCGCGATCTCGAAGCGGGTATAACCTACATCAACGGTCCGACTATTGGTGCAGAGGTGCATTTACCTTTTGGTGGTGTCAAACAAACTGGAAATGGACACCGGGAGGCTGGTACTGCTGTCTTGGATGTGTTTACAGAATGGAAGACTGTGTATGTAGACTTTTCGGGAAGTTTGCAACGCGCTCAAATAGATAACCGTGGTTGAGATTTTGGATGTTGGTGTCAGCGCCAAGGGCGAACGCGTAATTAAAAATTAAAAATTAAAAAAGCTGATGACGTAACCTTTTAGCCAATTTTGAATGGTATCTTTATTTCCGCGCCCACTGTACTAGGGAGAAATCGGGTTTCTGCCACATGGTGCGTGCGTAAGTCCTAATTATGAACAAAAACTTTTTAAAGGATATAAAATATTTTCATTTGCATCAAAACCATAAGCTTTTATATTGCAACTATTAAAATTACTAAACCTATTGTTTAAATAAATATTGCCTGACCATCCAGAATTTATATACATCCAACCATATATTTGCGAGACATCTTTTCTGATATTGCCTGTTGGCAAAATATCAATCACTATTAAACCTTGAGCTTCACTGTTATAAGCTAATATAAGAGCATCTGCTGCTCTATTTGATATCTTGGCCCATCCAGAGATTTTTAAATTTCCATTAATTGGGTCTTCTTTTATTGAATCGATATAACCCCAATCACCGGTAGAAGATAGTTCTATATCTTTCATAATTCCAGGTTGCAAAATATTTAAGCTACTTAGTTTATTAAACCTTTGAGTTACTACTTCTAACTTCCATGTAAAGGGAGGAGCAACAAAGGGAAATAGCACTTTAATACAATCATCTTTTTTATAAAAACTTATTAGCTGAATACAACTCTTGCCATAGGAGTACCGATGATGCCATTCTTGTAAATCAGATAAAAGATTGGGTTGAAAATTTTTATTTATATAGAATGTTGAGATAATACCTATAAAACTTATGGCTGCCCATTTTTGAATTTGACTTCTTTTAAATTCAATAAAGTAGAAAAAGATTACTATTATTGATAAAGGTAAATAAACTAAATGTGTTATGTAATCAATTCTGACTGCATTAGTATATGAAAGTGGTAATCTAGTAATGCTGTTTAATACACCCAAGGCAATAGTGTAAAGCCCGATACCAATCCATGGGATTAATGTTTGTTCTCTAATATATTTTAAGTTTCCTGTCAGTAATATGGTGAAAGCTATCACTAAAATTAGCCCGATAACTGCACTCAATTCGTATGAAGAGCCAAAAATATTTCCGAGAAATGAAAGAAAATAAATTATGATATCTTGAAATGAAAAACTAAATATTTTAATTGGTTCTGGAACATCTGAAGGTTGAATGTATTTTTTAAAATAAAATAAGCTTGATATCATAAACAATATGATGAATAAAACAATAGACTTAAATTTTCCAGATATTGTAATGTTTTTGTTATAAATGATGAATATCAGCGATACTGGCCATGTAACTATTCCTCCTGAAAAGGAATACTGAGCTATTAGACAGAATATTGAATATAGCAATAGTTTGAATCTTGAATTTATATTTAATCGAAAAATTAATGCATTTGTAATTATGCAAGCATCAGGGATAAGTCTATGTATTGTTATACCTCGCAGCCATCTACTATAAGAAGATGGCGATAGTAATAAAAGATTATAGCCTGTTAGTATACATAGATTTTTATAAAAACTCCTATTTGTCACGGATAATAATAAATAAATAATTAGCAACATCAGGAATGCAAAAGTTATTCCTATTAACATTTCACCTTTGACATTCCATTCTTTAAGAATACCTACTAAAGCAATAAAAATTAAATTTGGGAATAGCATTCTACTTTCATTATACTGTCTATATAATATTGCCCAATTAGGTTTATCTCCAAAGAAAATCTCTATTTGCTCACCAGGTGCTATCCATTGATCTAATATGGGAATGTTCACACCATAGAGATATATAATTGTTATCCATATTCCGTAGGTTGCAAGTATTACTAATATTAGTATATGATTTTTGCTAAGCATTAGATCTCTTGATATTGTCAGGTTAACTTTGGGATGATCAGGGGCAGCAGTTTTTGAGATGCTGCATACGTATAGACGCCCGTAGGGCATCCCAAGGGTAGAAAAGAGATGTAAGAAGGAGTGATATAACCAAAAAATATCAGGACTTTCGCAAAAGGTGATATTTCCTTTGTGTTCTTCCTTAGCGTCCTTGGCTCAGGAGCGGTTCGTTCAAGAAAATAGTTGTTTGGTGCGTAATTACCGAAACCAAAAAGTAAATACCTGTTGAGCTAATTGAAAATCGGGTATATAAAATACAAAATTTTTCTGGAAGTAGTTGTAAATTTTACTGCAACACGGCAAGTAGATAAGATATTTGCTCTCGTATTTTATATCATTTTTTTGAATTTATAATGCTAGACATTTCACAATCCAAAATCCAAAATCTAAAATCTAAAATTTCTTTACCCCGTGCGCCCCGCTTAGTAACTTCCTTACCTGGACCTCGCGCTCTTAGCATCATAGAACGCGATCGCCACATTTCCAGCCCTTCTTATACCCGCGACTACCCACTGGTTGTAGCTCGCGGTGAGGGCTGTATGGTGGAAGATGTGGATGGTAATGTGTTTTTGGACATGACCGCAGGAATTGCTGTTACTGCTACGGGACACGCCCACCCCGAAGTTGTACAGGCTATTCAAGAGCAAGCTGCTGAGTTGCTGCATATGTCGGGAACTGATTTTTACTATGAACCGATGGTAGAACTAGCGGAAAAATTAGCTGAACACGCCCCCTTCCCCAACAGTGCAAGGGTGTTTTTTACAAATTCTGGGGCGGAGTCTAACGAAGGTGCAATCAAACTTGCTAGGTACGACACAGGGCGATCGCTGATCATTGCCTTTTTGGGGGCATTCCACGGACGTACCTATGGGGCGATGTCCCTGACTGGTTCCAAAGCAGTGCAACGGGCAAACTTCGGTCCCCTATTACCAGGGGTAACTCATATTCCCTATGGTACTCACGCTAGCTTGGATTACCTGGAAAAGCAGCTATTTCCTACAGTAGTACCACCATTAGAGGTAGCGGCAATAGTTGTCGAACCAATTCAAGGTGAAGGCGGTTACATTGTGCCAGAGGATGGGTTTTTTCAGCGCATCCGGAGTATATGCGATCGCTATGGCATTCTCATGGTAGTTGATGAAGTCCAATCTGGGATGGGACGTACTGGTCGCCTGTTTGCGATTGAGCATTGGGCTACGATGCCCGATATCATTACTACTGCCAAAGGTATTGCTAGTGGATTACCTTTAGGAGCAATTCTGTCTCGTCCCGAAATTATGACTTGGCAGCCTGGTTCCCATGCTACTACCTTCGGCGGCAATCCCGTTGCTTGTGCTGCTGGTCTTGCCACCCTGCGACTGCTGGAAAGTGGTTTGATGGTTAACGCCAAGCAGATGGGAGAATTATTGCAAGCTCTTTTGCGTCGTATGCAGCAGCAATTTCACGGAGTTTCGTCTCCAAGAGGTAAAGGTTTGATGGTAGCAGTAGATTTGTTGGACTCGGAGGGGAATTTTGATCCACAGCTGCGCGATCACATTCTCCAAGAAGCTTTCTTACGGGGTCTGTTGTTACTAGGTTGCGGTAAAGCCGCAATTCGCTTCTGTCCGCCTCTGGTTATTGATAGCGATCAAATTCAAATTGCCCTAGACATTCTTACAGAAATCCTAACTCCTAACTCCTAACTTTATGAAAAGCGATCTGGCCCTTCACCTTTGGGAATCACTTTGGCAAGAGTATAGCGCTAGGGTAAGTCATGCCCGTACTTATCAGCAAATGATCACTGCTGCTGGTGGGACTGTGAAGAATGACCATATCGCCTTTCGGTCTTTACGTATGACTGTGGATAGTCCACAAGGTCAGATTCATTTGGGGATTGACTATCTTGAACCAATTGCGAAATTTTTGGGTTACGAGGTGGCGTCTGAGTATACTTTTCCTGAAACCCATCTTTACGCTCGTCACTATCGCCATCCTCAGCAAGAGGAATTAGATTTACCCAAACTGTTTATCAGCGAGTTAGTTGTGGATGAATTGCCAGAAGAAGTAGCACAACTCATCCATAAAACAGTATCTTCGCTCAAGTACGAACTGACCTCACCCCTACGAGGAGGGAACTTTACTCCCCCGGACCTCATAGGTTCGGGGGATGGGGGGTTAGGTTTCCAAAAAGTCTTTACCCGACCTTGGCATTCTCCCCAGCGTTCTACTGTAGAAGAAGTTAACAAGGTCACTCAATATGGTGCTTGGGTACTACTGCATGGTTACGCGGTTAATCACTTTACAGGTTATGTCAACCACCAAAATACTGCAAAATACCCTGATATTGATACCACCGTCCGTGGTTTAACTAACCTGGGTGTACCGATGAAAGCGGAGATAGAGGGTAATATTGCCTTTGGTTTGCGGCAAACGGCAACTCAAGCAGTTACCGAGATGGTAACAGTTTTAGATGATTCTACGGGTGCAGAAATTCAGATTCCGTGGACTTATGCCTATTATGAAATTGCCCAGCGTTATATGGTGGAGGTGGAACCTGGGAAGCAAATGCTTTTTGATGCTTTTCTGGGAAGGAATGCTCAGCAGTTGTTTGAAATGACAAAGATAAAAATTCACTAACATTATAAATTAGCTAAGTAACTGGTAAGGACTGCTAATTGCTGATGGCTAATAGCTAATTGCCTGACTAAGATTAGCAATTAGCCATTAGCCATCACCAGATCTTACTAATCTTTGTCAAATCTTTACGCTACCAAAATGAGCTAAAGTTCCATTCGCTAGGAAAATTAGTTGAAGATAAATCGGGCAATTTGATACTCAGGAGAAGTAAAATGGGACTTAGCGATGGACTTTTGAACTCGAACAAAAAAGCCATAGTTGTGGATGACTGCTGCAAGATGATAGAAGCGCAACTTGCTTCCAAGTCAGGCATCAGCGGCATAGCCCTGAAAGCCGCCTTCGCGGCCCTCAAGGGAATCCAGCCCGGGTACATCCCCAACGTCGTGGAGCAGCTCCTACCGGAGTGCTTCACGGCGCTTGATCCCCTGTGGAGTGAGGGTGTGCACAAGGGGAACCCGGTTGCGCATCTCGTTGACCGTCGCGATCGCACGGCGGAGGCGCTACTGGGTGTCACCGACGCGAGGATTAAGCACTCGAAGCGCCAAATTGTGCGTGGAACATATGAAAAGCTGCGCGGCTCAGCCAAGAAACACGTGGAGGAGGCGGTGCCAGATTTAGCCAAGGTAATTGATAAGTATACCAAGGACTGATCACTCCTTGAGTAATCGCAGCTCGCGATAGCTATTAGACATCTCCGAAAATGAGTCTGAAAGCGTTGTGCTGCTTGAGTTGAAATCTAATTTCTGGAGATGTCTATTTGTGTCAACCTAAGATAGTCTGTAAAAGATTTTGGAGGGACTGAATATCTGCCTCCTGAAGCTGTCCTAACTTTTTAATCACAAGCCCTGCAAAGATTGTAGTGAGTAACTGGTTTGATAATTGAAGGCTTTATCAAACCAGCTACCTGCCACCCAGTGATTGTCATTTCACCAAATGAAGTTGCTGGATTAGCTTGACTGGTAACAGCTATCAATATTAAATCTGAACGCTCATGCTGATAGTTAGCAGAACTAACAACAACTGCAGGACGTTTCTTGGTGGTGGTTTGATCAGTGAAAGGAAAGGGTACTAGAACAACATCACCAAATTTATAGTTGGTCATATTCGGCGTCATCAGGATTATCCCAGATTCTATGCAGAACTGGCTCAGAAAGTTTTGCTGCGGCTAAAGTGAGGCTATGGTCTGCATTCTGCTGACAGAGGGAGTTAATGAAGACTTCAACCTGCAAAACCTGTTCGGGAAGAAGCTGGCGGATCTTCTCGAGTAGTCTTTGCTCTGAGACGTTGTTAGCTTGCATGATTTGAACTCTCCTTGCATCTATCTACAATTTTATCTGCCCCGCACATCTACCATGCTCGCTTCATTCTCACCAATTCAAAGCAAACAGCGATCGCCCTTTGTCTCAATGGGAATTTAGCAGGCGATCACTACATTTAATCTATTGTGATGGGCAACGCCATAAATGTTTGGTTTTTATCCAACAGAATTCAGGAGTCAGGAGTCAGAATGAGCGCATGAATTCTGTACGACTGGTGGATGAATAAAAGGGTTCAAGCACGGAGCTAAATCAAAGATTTAGTGGTCTTCAATCAGTGGTGGCTTTGAATCCCCGACTGATTGATTCTGACGAATTACTTCTTCTTCAACTAAAGATTTCCGCAAAAAACTGCCTCATCGCTTGCCATGATTGCTTATCCGCAACTTCGTTGTAAGCTACTCCTTTAGAGGGGTCATTGCCTGATTCTGCATTGGTGAAGCCATGCACTGCACCAGGGTAAGATATTAATCGCCAATTCACATTTGCCTGCTGCATTTCTGATTTAAAAGCTTTTACTTGCTCCTCTGGGACGATGGGGTCATCAGCACCATGCAACACCAGTACCTTTGCCTTGATGTTTTTGGCATCGCTGGGGTTAGGTGTGTCCAGGTTGCCGTGGAAACTCACTACACCTGCAATATCTGCTCCACTACGGGCAAGTTCTAATACTGTACCGCCACCGAAGCAGTAACCAATTGCGGCAATGCGCTTGGGATCTGTTAGGTGGTTTTGTTGTAAGACTTGCAACCCAGCAGTAGCACGCGCCCTCATCAACTGTCTACTGGTGCGATAAATTGCCGCTTGTGCTGCTGACTCTTGGGGGTTCTTCGGTCTAATTCCTTTGCCATAGATATCAGCCGCAAAGGCGACATACCCAAGTTTCGCTAATTGCTCTGTACGTTTTTTGACATAAGACTGCAACCCGTTCCACTCGTGAACCACTAATACACCAGGACGCTTTCCCTGAATAGCGTCGTCATATGCCATATAGCCTTCTAAAACTGTATTTCCTTGTTTGTACTCAACAACTTTAGTTTGAATGGCTGCTAATGCGTGTGTTGCTGTTAATAAGACAATCGCAGGAGTCATCAGAACAGAAAGCAGTGATTTCATAATCGCCACAAAATCGTTTATCAAACGCAGTTTACCTGAATGTCAAACAATCAAATTCAAATCCCCAAACTCATGCCACAGATAACCTCGATTCACGGCGTCCTCGTAAGCCTCCTGAATTTTCTCTGCTGGTAGGAAGCCAGTCAGTAAGTCGAGATGGCTGGCTTCTGGTTCATGGAAGCCAGTAAGTAACCCATCCACTGTCTCTGCTTAGACTAGTACTGGCGTCTCTACTTGCTGACCCCAATTTTCTTCCTGAACTTGGAATCTTTGCCCGTTGACGTTGCGTGATTCATCCGAAGCTAGGTAAATGAATACTTCTGTAACGCCTTGTAATCTGTTCATTTTCTACTCCTTGTTTACCAATCAATTGGTTGGCGATCGCGGAAGAATCCACCTGTAGGACTCCCATCGGTCAGAGTTGCCAGCCACACAATGGTATCGACTCCTTGTTCTGGCGTAAGGAGCGCATTTTGACCACCCATATCGGTTTTCACCCAACCAGGACAAACTGAGTTCACTAATATGTTTATGCCTTGTAATTCACTAGCCAAAATCCGCGTTAAGGCATTCAAAGCTGTTTTGGAAATCCGATATCCAGTGTAACCACCGCTCATATCACTCAGTTGACCCATACCAGAAGAAACATTTACTATCCGTCCGTAATTGTGTTGCTTCATCAAGGGAATCAAAGCCTGAGTTACTCGCAAAACACCGTAAACATTCGTTTCCATTGTTTGCCGCAAAGTGTCAATTTTGGCATCGAAAACACTGTTTACACCTGCTTGAGCATCGATATATATACCTGCGTTATTCACCAATACGTCGAGCTTTCCAAACTGTTCACGAATGAATTGAGCTAATTTTTCGCTGCTTTCATCGCTAGTGACATCAAGAGAATGATAAGTTACATCCAATCCTTCATTTTGCAACTTTTCGGCAGCAGTTTTGCCTTTTTCCTCATCTCGACTGGTGATAATTACCCTAAATCCTTTTTTCGCCAACTGACGAGAGGCTTCAAATCCCAAACCGCGATTTGCACCTGTTACTGCTGCGACTTTTTTTGTTGTGTTCATTTTTTTGTTGATTGTTGTTCTACTAACTACTAACCACTAACAAATTCATTTCAATGCGTACTCTGGGTTATATTCTACTAACTCAATTTCGTTGCCATCTGGGTCATTGACATAAATTCTGTGCTTGGTTTCCGGGGCTGTCATTGTGTAATATTCAATGCCCTCAGCATCAAGTAGTTTTTTCATGGCTTCGCCGTCTGGAATCACAAAGCCAACATGATTTATACCGATGCTTTCGTAGGGCTGATGCACACGCTTTTGGTCTGATTCATCATTCAGGGCAAGATAAAATTGGTTATTGCCAAAATGCATCCAGCGACTACCGTCGAACACGCCTTCTACGCGCACGTACCAATCAGGAAACAGGGTTTGATAAAACTTCTTAGTTGCGTCAATATCTTTACAAGAAAAATTGATGTGTTCAAAGCGAATAAAGTCCATTTTTCGTTCCTTTTTCTTTCTCGTTCCCTGGCGATCGCTAGGGAAGGCTTGTATTTTCTGACATCTTGCACCTTCGATAGGGAGGGTTGGTGGGCAGTGCCCACCCTACGATCGGCATAGGCTTTTTGGGTTTTGATTTTCGCAACAAGACGTTGGTGCAAGATATGAGCCTCCGACTAGCCGCGAAAATCGCCGCTAGTAACATATGAAAGATGCACATTTTTTCATTTTCTGAAAGCCTTGCTGTATAAGGGTTAT
>CAZZXJ010000011.1:0-27056 GCA_964657905.1 uncultured Stigonema sp. | reverse complement strand
AGCAACTTTGCAGGGTCTGCGATCATTTGTTCGTAGTGAGGACTTTAGTCCTCATCTTCAAAGTTGACTTGCCAGACTACTAGTAACTAATAACTACTAACCACTAACTACTAACGTTGACTAATATCCCACTGGGTTGGCTGTTTGCTGTGGTATTTCAGCATTTGATGTTGTATTAGGGGATACTGGGTTAGGACCAAGAGGTGCGGTCGGCACAAAAATCGTTCCCGTAGGAGTTGGCGGTACTAGTCCTGCTGCTGGTCGTTGTGCTTCTTGTGCCATTTTCTCTTTAAGAACCTCATTGGTTGTCGTCAACTGTCGCTCATGGTGTTGCAAGTTTTGCAGCTGGCGGTACGCCTGAGTCCAGAGTTGTTGGGAATATACCGTCCAACCATAAATGACTAAAGTCACTGTCACGAACAAAAATGCCACTACTGAAGAATGACGATGGATGGTGTATAAATGCAGCAACCATAAAGGGCTCGACCCAGAATTGGGCATCACAGGGATACTTGGCACTTTTTGTGTGTCCAATTGCATAGGTGTAGTTGGGGCTGCACCATTTATTGTCGTTCTTTGTGCAGTAGAAGCCGATAAATTTTTCGACGAACGCCGTTGTCTTTTAGAAGACACTTCTGTGCGGAGAAAAGTCTTCGGTGGGTTCCCCCGCCTTTGCAAAGTGTCCTCTGAGGACACTTGCTTGTTTTGCTCAAGAGAGTTGAGAAGCCACCCCCTTTGTCTGGGAACAAGAGTTGAGGGAAATGGCGTCAAAGTGCCTGTTGAGGATACTTCCACAGACGCCTGCAAACGCTCTAAGCGTGGCTTCTCTAAGGGTAGAGAGGAGCGAGTTTGCCTCGTTACTACTTCACGTCGTTGAAAAGTGTCTGTTGGGGACACTGGTGCAGACATCACGGACACTTTGCTTTGGACCGGAACCGACCTTGCAAGTGTTCTCCTCAGCCTAGACGGTTTCCGGAGGCTAGTACGGCGGTTTCTAAGGTTCTGAATTGCTGTCCGGAACCAACTACCTGTCGCAGAAACATCTGATTTGCGAGCAACAGCCATAACTTTGTGTTGAATTTAAAATACTGTATTTTAGATGATTCTCTGTCTTTGATCAGGTTTACAGCAGTTTTCATCTAAATGAACCACACCGTTTGTAAGGGCGCAAGGCCGCCGCGCCCTTACGACTGTGGTTTATTAACCTGAAAATTGCTGTAAATCGCCCCTTGTGCGATAACTACACCTAACACCCTACACTCTATCAAAGTGTTCTGATGGGTAGCTGCACCAATCTTTCTCTCTTATAGGTATTACTGCACATAATTTTGAGCAGCAAGCGAACATCTTGAGCGTTCAAGCATCGCATTTATAAAGTATGCCAATGTCTTGCCCCAATGGGCAAGGAGTATGCTAAAAAATTACGATTTCTGGTAAGATGACCTGCATAGAGACCAACGCCTGCTGGTTTCTGAATAAGAAACAGGCACACCCTACTTGCTGCACAATCCCAAAGCCAAACAAAAAATCAAAGTATTGCATATGAATTTGTATTCTAAGATCATTTAAAAAAAAGCAACAAATAAGGTATCGTATTCAACAGGCTAAAATTGATATTGCCGCAATTGGTGAAAGAGGAGTTATGAAAACAAAAATCTTAGGTCTTGCTCTAATAGTAAGTCTGGCCGCAGTTCTGGGGGCATGCGAGGGTGGTGGTGGTGGTGGTGGTGACTCATCAACACCCGCATCTAGCTCTAGTAGCTCTCCTGCCGCTGAACCAACTGATACTGGTGCTGCTACTCCTGGTGGCGGCACTACTACAACAACTTCTCCTAAGGCTACTTCTACTAAGAAACCTAAACCTTAGATTGTAGTCTGATACCAGCCAAAAACAGGTTGATAACAGCAATCATCGTTACATTGGTTGAGTTCATAGGAAAGATAGTGAAAACCCTTGAGGATGTGGCACGTCATAGTGACACATCTGTGGTTTACAGAAGGCATGAAAGAGCTTTCGGAGCAGACAATAAGGCTGGCATCGGATATTGTCAAAAGGGTACTGCGACCTTAACGTAGTTGGGTCGTAGGGAGATTTTGGGGCAAAGATGAAACGTCCTTTGACTGAATCAAGCCGTAGGTTTGAAAAGCCAAAGGACCTCTGAATTTCTGCAAATCATTTTGTTTGAAATAGATTGTTTTTGCTACAATAGTATTAGTAGAAAAACTATTGTAGTAGTTAGCGAGAAAGTTACGCCCAAGGAGTTATTGTTGGGTTTTCTTGGGAAAAAGCCCTAAATCGCTTGAAATATAGTGATTCGTATGTTGATGCAGTGAGCATTTAAGTTGTAAAAGTAACCTGGTAATGAGATTTGACCTTGCCAGGTCTTTATTTTTAGATATTTGTATACCCGTGTTTAATTAAAACAAGCTCGATATTGCTTTAATGACATTTCTTCATTTTTGGGCAGCATGCTTTTCAGTAAGCTGTTAAAGTAGCAATATGATTGCTACGCTCAAGCGCGACTAGTGCTCTTGTTATAAACAAATTAATGAGAGTGAAAATCTCACTCCCTGCTCGCACATCCTCAAAATCAAACCGCTGACTGGTTTGACAACTGTACCAGTTTTGGGCTGTGCAAATGGAGATACAACTAGCGGAGGCAGAGTGGCCTTAAGAGTTGTGGCAACTGCCATCAAATAAGGGGAATCCCAATCCAAAATCAAGCCACTTTGTTCAGGGCGGGGGTAAGCCCCGTACAGAAGTGGCTCCAAAATCTAAAATCGGGAGATGGGAACACGAAAACTGAGAAAGGTAATTTTATTTTTTGTGTTAACCGTTATGACGGGCATATTGGTGGGGTTAACCAGATCTTTGGGGGCATCAGTAATGGCATTGCCGCCACCAGAAGATATACCGGAAGAAATATTGCGGACGGAAATCATTACAGAAGCGCGATCGCCAATTGATGGTAAACCTTTAACTGCTGCTGAATACGCAGAATTACAAGCGCATCTGCAAACAAGTCCAACCCCAAAACTTGATCCCCGCATCAGGCAAAACATTTTTATGCTACGTGTGCTTAAGTCCTTCCGTCTGCTTTTTCCGTTTTTAAAGTTTTGACACAAAGGTCAGAAGTCAGGAGAATTTCCCCTGGTCCCACTGCTCCCCCAAAGGGGACTTCCTAAAAAGTACGATGATTGGGGCGACAAAATTTGCAAATAAATGTGAAGAATATATATAGATATTAAAAAAGCCGATTTACTTACCCACTTTATTGCACGTAGGTAGCTCCATGTCTATGACCACAACCGCTCCTGAACAGGTTAACCGCATCGTTTGGAATCAGCATCACGACCCCTTTGAAGTACTCGGTTCCCATCCCATAGAACAGAATGGCAAAAGTCTCTGGGCCGTGCGAGCCTACCTACCAAATGCCAGTGCAGCGTGGGTGGTGCTTCCTGCGGAACGGAAGGAATACCCAATGCAAACAGTGCATCATCCGCACTTTTTTGAATGCGCCATTGAAACAAAAGAATTGGCAAACTACCAGTTACGGATTAAAGAAGGGGAACATGAGCGAGTTATGTATGACCCTTACGCCTTTCGTTCTCCCCAGCTGACGGACTTCGATTTGCACCTATTTGCTGAAGGCAATCATCACCGGATTTACGAGAAACTAGGATCTCACCCCATGGAAATAGACGGCGTGAAAGGCGTCTATTTTGCAGTTTGGGCCCCCAATGCTCGTAATGTATCACTTTTGGGAGATTTCAATAACTGGGATGGGCGCAAAAACCAGATGCGTAAAGGTCCTACCGGAGTTTGGGAATTGTTTATTCCCTCGCTGAGTGTAGGAGAGCGTTACAAATACGAAATCAAAAACGCGGAAGGACACATTTACGAAAAATCTGATCCCTACGGTTTCCAGCAAGAACCCCGCCCCAAAACAGCATCTATTGTCGCTGACTTGAATGCCTACGCTTGGGGTGACGAACATTGGTTGGAGGTGCGGCGTCACACCGAACCCCTCACCCAGCCGATATCAGTATACGAAGTACATATAGGCTCTTGGTTACACGCTGCTAGTGCTGAACCACCCAAACTACCCAATGGTGAACTGCAGCCTGTAGTTCCGGTTTCCGAACTAAATCCGGGCGCACGCTTCCTCACCTACCGGGAACTGGCAGATCGGCTCATTCCCTATGTTAAAGACTTGGGATATACCCACATTGAATTACTGCCCATTGCCGAGCATCCATTTGATGGATCTTGGGGTTATCAAGTAGCCGGATACTACGCTCCTACATCCCGTTATGGTAGCGTCGAAGATTTCATGTATTTCGTTGACCAATGCCATCAAAACGGTATTGGCGTGATTGTGGATTGGGTTCCCGGCCACTTTCCCAAAGATGGTCATGGTTTAGCTTACTTCGATGGTACTCACCTTTACGAACATGCCGACCCCCGCAAAGGTGAACACAAAGAATGGGGTACTCTTGTATTCAACTACTCACGCAACGAAGTCCGGAATTTCCTAGTATCAAATGCCCTCTTTTGGTTTGACAAGTACCATATTGACGGCATTCGCGTCGATGCTGTAGCCTCAATGCTCTATCTCGATTATTGCCGCGAAAATGGAGAATGGCTTCCCAACCAGTACGGCGGTAGAGAAAACCTTGAAGCAGCCGAGTTCCTACGTCAGACAAATCATACTATCTTCAGCTATTTCCCAGGCATTGTCTCGATTGCCGAAGAATCTACTTCTTGGCCGATGGTATCTTGGCCTACCTACACAGGCGGACTGGGCTTTAACTTGAAGTGGAACATGGGCTGGATGCATGATATGCTTGACTATTTCAGCATGGATCCCTGGTTCCGCCAGTTCCATCAGAACAACATCACCTTTAGTATGTGGTATAACCACAGCGAAAACTTCATGCTTGCCCTGTCCCATGATGAAGTGGTGCATGGCAAGAGCAATATCATTGGCAAAATGCCAGGAGATAAATGGCAAAAGTTTGCCAATGTGCGTTGTTTATTTGCCTATATGTTCACTCACCCAGGCAAGAAAACTATGTTCATGAGCATGGAGTTTGGTCAGTGGAGTGAGTGGAATGTCTGGAGCGACTTGGAGTGGAACCTATTTCAGAATGAGCCGCACCAACAGCTAAAACAATTTTTCAAGGAGCTAAACCATCTCTACCGCTCTGAACCTGCTTTATACACCCAGGATTTTGCACAGGAAGGGTTTGAGTGGATCGACTGTAGCGACACCCGCCACAGTGTGGTGTCGTTCATCCGCACAGACAAGGATTCTGATGATTTCATTGTTGTGGTTTGTAACTTCACGCCCCAACCCCATTCCCACTACCGCATCGGGGTTCCAGAGCTAGGATTTTATACCGAGTTGTTCAACAGCGATGCTCGTCAATACGGTGGCAGCAATATGGGCAATTTAGGTGGTAAGTGGACGGATAATTGGTCAATGCACAATCGTCCCCATTCACTGGATTTGTGTCTACCACCCTTGGGAGTCTTGATTCTCAAGCTGAATAAGGAGAGGACAGCCGAAGTAATACCATAAAATTTCACATCCTCCCCGACTAACCTTGCGCTATGGTCGGGGATTCTAAAGATCGCTGTTTGTGCTTCCTGTTTCTGTGACCAGCGTCGCCATACCCGCAAGTCCCTTAACATGGAAGTGTCAGAACTGGCTTTCACATGCTTGCACAAGGGGAATAGTAATGACAAATTCAGCACCTTGTCCTGGTTTTGAAATACATTGCAAAGAGCCGCCATGTCTCTCCCTGACTATCTGGTAGCTGATAGAAAGTCCGAGTCCTGTGCCTTTTCCTACCGGCTTTGTACTAAAGAAGGGGTCAAATAATCTCTGTTTAATTTCCTCTTGTATTCCTGGTCCGTTATCGGCAATGCGAATTGTAACTCGATTTTGTTCAACTACTTCTGTATGAATCCGAATGGTAGGAGTGGTCTTTTGTCCTTTGTCCTCTACTAATGACAAATCATGAATAACAAATGACTCTTCCAAAGCATCAATAGCATTGTTCAAAATATTTATAAATACTTGATTAAGTTGCCCAGCGTAACATTCTACTAGGGGTAAGTTGCTGTATTCTTTAATAACTTCAATTGCAGGGCGATGTCTACTGACAAGCCGCTTCTTGTCTACGTCATTAGCGTTGAGGCGGCTTTGCAAAATCATGAGGGTACTATCGATCCCCTCATGGATATCAACCGTTTTTATCTCAGCTTCATCCAGGCGCGAGAACGTTCGCAAAGAAAGCACAATCTGTTGAATTCGATCTGCCCCAAGTTTCATTGAAGTCAGTATTTGCGGCAAGTCCGACTTGAGGAAATCTAGTTCGATGACCTCTAAATAATCCTGGATTTCTAACACGGGATCAGGATAGTGTTGCTGATAGAGTTGCAACAGTCTCAACAAATCTTGGGTGTAGTCATCAGTGTAGCAGAGGTTACCAGAGATGAAGTTAACTGGGTTGTTGATTTCGTGGGCAACACCAGCAACAAGTTGTCCTAGGCTGGACATCTTCTCACTTTGAACTAACTGAATTTGGGTGAGTTGCAGTTGGTCTAGCGTTTGCTCTAGTTCTTTCGCTTGCTGGCGTAATCGACCTTCCGACTTTCTTAGGCTTTCTTCTGCCCGTTTGGATTCAGTAATATCTCGGAAATACCAAACCCTGCCGTAATGATCTCCGACTGGTGATGTCTGACGACAAGCTGCTTCTCCTAGCGGAGACGCTGCGCGAACGCATCTAAGCACGGGTGCAGAATAGCGATCAAGTGTTCGTCCATCTTTCAACGCAACTTCATCACGGCTAGTTTCCTGTATATGGTAGTAAAGATACTCCACCTTAGTGAGAAATTCATCTGGATTTTCCAGTTTGTCGAGTACCGATGCGATGAATTGCCTTTGGTCACCAGTGTGGAGTACTGCCTCTGAAATTTGCCATAACTGGGCAAAACGCTGATTGTATGATACAACTCTACGATTTTCATCCACAATCAGAATGCCGTCGATGGCAGCTTCTTGTTGAGCTTTGAGCACGGCATTACTGCGAATCAGGGCTGACTCTGCCTGTTTACGCCCAGTTGTGTCTCGAATAGTACCGACCAAAAATTTGTTGCCCGTTTCATCCTCGAACAAAGATTTATGTGTGGAGATCACACGTGTTACACCAAAAGCGTCCGTCAAATCCTCCTCGTTCTCATTGGTAATACCGGTGGTGAAAACGAGTTCATCTTTTTCCCAGAACACATCAGCTTCTTGTTTAGGGAAGAAGTCATAGTCTGACTTGCCAAGCAGATCTTCTCGGCTATGACCGATAAAATTACAGAAGGCATCGTTGAGCAATACCCAACAGTGTAGCCTGTCTTTGACGAAAACAGGGTCAGATATGCCGTTAATTATCTGAAGCAGAAACCCAACAGAGATCTTTTCCTGCTGCTCTTTGTGCGAGTTATGCGGTGGTTCACATGTGAATTGGGGATGGTTCATAGCCGAATTTATGTCGGAAATCAAGCTTGACAATAGCTGATTAGCGATTTCGCCTTACTTAGTATTCCCAGTGTTTTTTATATTTCAACACAAGGCAGTGATAATTTTAATTAGTCATTGGTTATTAATTATTGACAAAGGATAAATGACTACAAATGGCGTTGCAACAAACCAATGAATACCTCTGGCATTTCCAAATGAGGCAGCACTCCTGCATCTGCGATCGCCTGAAAATCTCGAATTACATTTGGATTCAAAGATGCCAAATTCCGCCCTAATTTAACACTCGTAAATTGTGCTTCCTCACCCCAAAATATAACTGTAGGAATTGTGAGTTGCTGAATATACAAACTCAGATCAAAGTAAAGGTTGCCCCGCAAAAATGCCAATGCTGCAAACTTAGCATCCTTCTGTTGGGCAGAAGCTAAATAAGCTTGCACCATTTCTTCAGACACTCGTTCTGGTTTAGCAAACAGAAAACTTTGCAAAAAGTTACGTACTGCCACTTCATTTTCTGCGCCAAGGGCATAAATTATACTATCTAGCAGGGGCGTATTGATTACCTGAAGTGGAAGTCTGCGCCCAGCACTCTGCCCAAAATCATTAAAGCCAGATGGACACACCAGAAACAGTGCTTGGAATAAAAAAGGTTGTTGAATGGCGAGGCGAATAGTGAAAGCAGCTGTCAATGAAGATGCGACCACTATTACAGAGGAGCGACAAGTATGTCTGATAAACTCTGTTATGGTTGTTAAATAATCGCTAATTTGGTAATCTCGCACTGGATGTGCTGATTCTCCCCAACCAATTAAATCCGGGGCTAAGACACGATGAGTCGCGGCAAAAGCGGGGTACACTTTAGACCATTCATAGGCAGATGCTCCGCCACCAAAGTTGTGGAGAAAGACTAGCTCTGGTAAATCAACAGTCTCAGCAATCAACCAAGGTGCAGCTGTTTGCGTATAGTAAACCATAAACCCCAGAGAAGTATTGATGACTTTCTGCCCAAAACCAGGGGGTTGAAATTGAAGCATAGTTTGCTACCCTTATGAGTTTTTCTTTGCGTTAGCATCAATTGCCATGTCTGACGTCAAGCCGACACTAAGTCTATGCGCTAGGTGTCTGAAGAACGCAATACAACCGTTTGGCTGAATTAAACTTTATCCTTGATAAGATTTCTACTTTTTGTAGATGCAGTTAGATTTTTTTTATGTAAAGCTGTTACTTGAATAATTTTACTAAATGTTGCTGTTGCAGTTTTTGTCTACTGTCATTGGTCATTGGTAACAAAGGACAAATAACTAATGACAAAGGATTAAGAACAAAGGACTTGGTATGACTGACAACAATCGCTCTCAATGGGACTTAGGTAGATTTCTCCAAACCCTTACTTATTTTGAGGTTATCCCATTCTTGAACTGGATTCAAGAATTATTTCAAGGTCGTTCCCAGGATAATAAAGATAGACTTGATGGAGCAAAACAAGTGGGTGTAATACTGGTAGCAGGTGCGACAGGTGGTGTCGGTAAGCGAGTGGTGCGGCGACTGGTTGAACAGGGTTATCAAGTGCGATCGCTCGTACGAGACATTGACAAAGCACGGTCAATTTTAGGTAACGACATTGACATAGTAGTTGCGGATATTACTAAACCAGAAACTCTGACTTCCCTTGTTATGGCGAATATCCAAGCTGTGGTGTGTTGTACAGCAGTTCGTGTACAACCTGTAGAAGGAGACACCCCAGAACGAGCTAAATACTATCAAGGTATCAAATTTTATCTACCAGAAATCGTCGGAGATACTCCAGAAAACGTAGAATATCAAGGTGTGAAAAACTTGGTAGGAGCAGCAGCTAAATACCTGCCTAAGGTAGATGAAAAACTATTATTTGATTTCACAAATCCATCAACTGAATTAAAGAATAACTGGGGTGCTGTCGATGATGTCGTCATGGGTGGTGTAAGTGAAAGTAATATCCAATTATTGGAAGACACAGCTTTGTTTGCAGGCAATGTCTCAACCGCTAACTCTGGGGGATTTGCTTCTATAAGAACGAAAAATTTCACTCCACCTTTCAATTTATCTGGTTATCAAGGTGTGGAATTGCATGTCAGAGGCGACGGTAAACGTTATAAATTCCTCTTACGTACAGAAGCACAATGGGATAGTATCGCATATAGCTATTCTTTTGACACTGTAGCAAACACCTGGACAGATATTCGCATTCCCTTTACAGATTTGATTCCCGTATTTCGGGCAAAAACTGTGAAAGACTGTGCGCCAATTGACCCTAGCAAAATTTATGCATTTCAACTGATGTTGAGCAAGTTTGAATATGACGGCGAATTAAATCCCAAATTTTCATCTGGTAGTTTTGCTTTAGAAGTGGAATCAATTAAAGCTTATGGTGGGGCAAATTTACCACAGTTTGTCCTGATTAGTTCAGCAGGTGTTACTCGTCCAGGACGCCCCGGAATCAATTTAGATGAAGAACCGCCAGCAGTCAGATTAAATGACCAATTAGGAGGAATTTTAACATGGAAATTGAAGGGAGAAGATAGTTTAAGGGAAAGTGGAATTTCTTATACGATTATCAGACCATGTGCCTTGACTGAGGAAGCAGGAGGCAAGGAGTTAATCTTCGAGCAAGGTGATAATATCAGGGGCAAAATCAGTCGTGAGGATGTTGCTCAACTTTGTGTAGAAGCGCTACAACAAACGAAAGCGACCAATGTTACATTTGAGGTGAAAGAGGGACAAAATAACGCTATTAGCGATTGGAAAAGTTTATTTTCCCACCTTCAAGCAGATAAAAAGAGTTAGGAGTAGGTAATGGGGCATGGGGCATGGGGCATCTTCATTATCTCCAAGAACAACCCTTACCCCGCGCCAGTCGCAGCGTTCCGGAGGAAACCTATCGCCGTCAGAGTGTGATCGCATGTTTGATCGGTCGGCAACTTTGGTAATAGGGCGGGGTTACCCCGCCCCTACAATGTGGTCAATTCTGTTTAAGGGCTTACGCCTAAGCTATCTGAAACGACCGAATTTCGTCACACACATGATGCTTAATTTGGATAGTGCGTAAGTCCTAATCCCTTCTAACGTACCGCATTTTATATAGGTGGTAGTGCCGTTGCCAACAGTCACACCACGTACAAAAATTAAGCAACAACAGGCTCCAATAACTTTAAATTCGAGAAGATAAATTCCTGAGTTGACGGTTGTCCTTCTACCGAGGTGCGAATCACTCGGCGATTTAGGATAAAGTATTTACCAACTTTTTCGTACTCATCTTCAAATTCACTTCTTTCGCCCTTTTGTTCACCTGTTTCGGGGTCGTGGTATACGGAGTCATACTGATGGGACAAGTAACCTTCCCCTGTATTGTGACTGCTGAAGGTGTTAACTAGAACAACAACACCGTGGATTTGACGTTGAACGAGGCACACTTCATTGTTACGGACTTTGTAGCGATCACCCTCGGATTTACCGCCTACCAAAATCTCGACTGCACCAGTTTCGTCAGTAGCGCCATAGCTAAATGTATTCGCGCCGTGGGTTTCTTCAAAGGATCGACGGATGCGGTGAATTGCTATCTCCCATACCTGAGAGTGAATCGCCTGCTTTGCTTGCTCGTCAGCTACCTCAAAAACTTCCGCCTTGAGATTGTCGTTAACGCGAATTTTACCTGTAAACACCTGCTCACCCTGCGTCAGCCGAAGCTCAGCAGTGTAACCAGGGAAGTTCTTGTCCCAAGTATAGCGGTTTTCATAAGCAGCCCGGAACAGTTCTTGGGCAGAAATTTGTGTAACTGTCATTTGCTTCTCCTAGCGTCATTAATTATGTTAGCTTGTTGCCTTTGCTGGTGTAAGCATCTCTAAATAATTGTAAAGCTACCCGACTCCCCCAAAGCCCCCCTAAAAAAGGGGGGAACTTAATCCCCCATGTTCCCCATGTAAAGGGGGGTTGGGGGGGTTGGCGCGTTATCTCAACCGTATTGATAGGTAATGCTAGTTGCCTACGCTTGATCTCTTCGTTGGAAAATAAAGTAGAAGCACGATTAATGGTAATTGTCTGCTGTTTACCACCGGCTTTGTCATAAGCAGTTACATTAAGAATTCCATTGCCATCAATGTCGAAATTTACTTCAATTTGAGGCACACCGCGAGGGGCTGGTGGAATACCATCCAAGCAAAGGATACCCAGGCTTTTGTTCTGATTAGCCATTTCTCGCTCTCCTTGAATAATATGGATGTCAAGACAAGTTTGCCGATCCACAGCAGTAGAGAAAACTTCAGTCTTGTTAGTAGGAATAGTAACGTTGCGGGGGATAATTTTGGTCATTACGCCGCCTAAGGTTTCCACACCCAAGGACAGTGGTGTCACGTCTAACGGTAAGATCTCAGTGACATCACCAGCAAGCACACCGGCTTGAATCGCTGCACCAACTGCTACAACTTCATCAGGGTTGACGCTTTGGTTAGGATCTTTACCCAACAAGTGCTTCACGACCTGTTTTACTGCGGGAATGCGGGTAGAACCACCAACTAATACGACTTCATCAATATCGCTCTTAGTTAATTTTGCATCTCGCAGTGCGCTTTCTACAGGAACGCGGCAGCGGTCGGTTAAATCAGCACAGAGTTCCTCAAACTTGGCGCGAGTCAGGCTGATTGTTAGGTGCTTAGAACCGGATGCTGTATTAGCGATCCAGGGTAAATCAATTTCCGTTTGGGTGGCGTTAGAAAGTTCAATTTTGGCGAGGAGTGCAGCTTCTCTTAACCGCTGTAAGGCTTGTTTATCCTGACGGAGATCGATGTCTTCTAGTTGTTTGAATTCTTGTGCAAGCCAGTCTACAATCTTCTGGTCAAAGTCGTTTCCCCCTAGTTGGTTGTCGCCGGAATACGCCAACACCTCAAATACACCATCTCCGATTTCTAAAATTGAAACACTGAAGTGACCGCCGCCCAGATCAAAAACCAGAATTGTCTGATGATCTTTTTTATTAAAGCCATAGGCAAGTGCGGCTGCTAAAGGATGAGGAATAATCCGTAAAACTTCCAAGCCAGCAAGAGAACCAGCGTCTTTTACAGCAAGACGTTGAATTTCATTAAAGTAAGCTGGAACCGTAATTACAGCTTGGACTACTGGCTTACCTAGATACTGGCTGGCGTTATCTGCCAATTTTAGCAAAATCAGCCCTAAGATAGATGACGGCGTGAATTGCTGGCTAAGAAATGGACAGTCAATTTGGACTTGACCTTTGGCATCGCGCAAAACTTTGTAGGAGACTTGTTTAGCTTTCTCGTTGACTTGATCGTATTCGCAGCCAATAAAGCGCATAACCGAGTCAAAGGTGTTTTGAGGGTTTTTGAGGGCTTGGCGTTTTGCAGCTTCTCCGACTAGGCGATCGCCATTTTGGGTGTAAGCTATTACAGAAGGAGTGACGAGAAAACCATCCTGATTGGGGATGACTACAGGCTGTCCATCTTCGAGCACAGCTACTACTGTGTTAGTTGTACCAAGGTCAATGCCAATAACATCCGCGCATTTCCTGTTCTGGTTACTTACGGCTTTTGAATTGGGGGAATTGGCTTGTACACTTGGAGAGTTTCTCGTCTGTACTGGCTTCAACTCTTGCAGCACTTCATCAACCGATTGCCACCTTTCCCCCACATCAGCCTTCAGCATCTTGTCCAAAATCTGCTCCAAATGCGTACCAATAAAAATCCCGCCTGACACAAGCACATCTCGCCATATCCAGCGTTTTTCTGGAACATTGTAGAGTTTATCGGGAGACATGCCAGTTATTAAATGAATGCAAGTCGTACCCAAAGCATAAAGGTCACTCGCTGGATAGACTACTCCATAGGTCATTTGTTCTGGGGGTGCATATCCCAAGGTTCCCACAGTTGTTCCCGTTAACACCACCGTGCCAATCAGTTCTCTAGAAATGCCGAAGTCAATTAGCACCAGTTGCCCATTTTGACGACGCATGATATTATCCGGTTTAATATCCCGGTGGATCACTCCCTGTTGATGGATGAATTTCAGCACGGGCAACAAATCATTTAATAACTCGTAGATCTGTGCTTCGTTATAGGTTCTCCCCTGTTCCAATTCCTTGAGCAAATTCTGCCCGTCGATGAATTCCTGTACGAAATACAGGCGCTTCACTTGCTCCAAATATGCCAGCAGGCGGGGAATGTGGTCGGACCGATCGCCGAGTTGATCTAGGATCGCCGCTTCCCGGTTAAACAATTCCACTGCTTTCTGAAATGCCGCCGGATTGCTAACAGTATCAGGATCTGGGCAAAATTGCTTAATTACACAACGTTTTTTAGAAGGCGTGCGTTCATCCACTGCCAAGAAGTTTCTGCCCATACCACCAGCAGCAAGAAAGTCAGTTGCACGATAGCGGTTATCGAGTAGTAGCTTTGTGCCGCAGGTAATGCAAAAATTTGTCTGTTCTAGGTTTTGGGGTTTGGGGCAATTGGGATTGAGGCAATAGCTCATATTAAAGCTTTCAAGATACTTGTATTTATTGTCCTCTTAATATCTGGCAACTGGACATCATGGCTGTAAAGACCATCGTTCGGATCTGTAAGACGAGGCTGTGTTCTGTATTCTAGTGGTAGCAATTTTCTCCCTATGACCAGATGACTTGCTTGTCAATGAGTACATAACTGTGGATTTGACGTTGAACGAGGCAGACTTCATTAGTTTGGGATTGACTCAAAAATTGCTCTAAAGGGATTAATAGTATCTCCATCTTTTGATTTATCTAAGATAGGAAATACAATTTTTTCAAAGAACCCGTTGAGTTTAGGATTTTCCATCAGATGATGGTGAAAATATTTAGCAACATCTTGAGGATTATTTTTGAAAACGCCGCACCCCCATGCTCCCAACACAAGTACGTTATAACGATGAATTGCTGCCACTGATAAAAGTTTTTCTGTACGTGCAAGCATTGTGCTTTCGATGCGCTCTATTTCTTCCTGTTTTCCCTTTTGTCTAACCGCTCCTGCATTGACTGCTGGCACAGTAAGGATTGATACTAGTAATGGTTCAGTCGAGAGTTCATCATTATCATCTCTGAAAACTGGTACTAGTGGCGAATAAATCATGTTATCAGTATAGAGTGATGAACCGAAATTTCTATTAGTATTATACATGGCGCTCATTTGAGCGATGCAAGGATAAAGTGCGCTGGCTCTGGCTAAACTTTCTTCTTGAGCTTGACTGCCATTTAAAAATCCACCTCCTGGATTTTTCGCCGAGGCAAAATTCAAGCACAATACTTTTTGTATACCTTCTTCATTAACTAATCTACTAGCAGCATGAAGAGTGGTTTCATTCCTGACTACAAAACTGGTTTTAACTGATTTATTTTCATGAGTACAAATACGATTTCGTTCAGTCAATACTTCATCAAACATTTCGGTTGAGTAATGAATTGAGCCAGTTTTTGCAGCCTGACTTGCCGCTCGAATGTTAATAACTTCTCCTTGCTGATTCTGGTAAAACCCTCGTGTGAGGATCTCCATTGTTTCTTTAGCAATAATGGTGCGTTGCTCTCGATTAGCCATATTGAGAGGGTAATTGATTTGGTGATTTGTTAAATCTTATTAATAAGAACTTCTGTAGGGTGCTTTATTACCGTAACAAACCATTGTTCGGATCTGTAAGACGAGGCTGTGTTCTAGTGGTGGCAATTTTCTGCGAATGACCAGATTACTTGCTTGCCAATGAGTACATCTTCGTGTATTCATGGAGAAAATAAAGAAAGCATCACTTTTTTAAGCAAGGAGTAGGGATGTGTATATCGTACAGATTGCGTCAGAATGCGCTCCTGTCATCAAAGCTGGAGGCTTAGGCGATGTCGTTTACGGACTCAGTCGGGAATTAGAAATCCGGGGGAATTGCGTCGAGATTATTCTGCCGAAGTACGATTGCATGCGCTACGACCATGTTTGGGGACTCCATGACGCTTACCGTGACTTGTGGGTTCCCTGGTATGGTGGAGCAATTCACTGTTCTGTCTACTGTGGTTGGGTACACGGGAGAGTCTGCTTCTTTATTGAACCCCACTCAGGTGATAATTTCTTCAATCGCGGCTGCTATTATGGTTGTGATGACGATAATATGCGCTTTGCGTTCTTTAGCAAAGCCGCTTTAGAATTTTTGCTTCAGAGCAACAAACGACCCGATATCATCCATTGTCATGACTGGCAGACTGGCTTAATTCCAGTTATGCTCTACGAGATTTATAAATATCATGGGATGGATCGCCAACGAGTTTGCTATACCATCCACAACTTTAAACATCAAGGGATGGGCGGTGTAGATATTCTCCGGGCAACCAATCTCAACCAAGAAGCTTACTACTTCCAGTATGATAAGCTGCGTGACAACTTCAACCCCTTTGCCTTGAACTCTATGAAAGGGGGAATTGTTTACGCCAATGCTGTGACTACAGTTTCACCGCACCATGCTTGGGAAGCTCACTACACAGATATTGGCTGTGGTTTAAGTCATACCTTACACTTGCACCAAGATAAGTTTAGCGGGGTTCTCAACGGTATTGATAATGATTTTTGGAATCCCGAAATCGACCGCTACATTCCCCAGTACTACAGCAAAGATAACTTGGAAGACAAAGCCAAGAACAAAAAAGCCCTGCGGGAACAGCTACTCCTGCGTGATGTCGATCAACCGATCATTTCCTACATCGGTCGGTTAGACAATCAAAAAGGTGTTCATCTCGTGCATCACGCAATTTATTACGCTCTTGACAAAGGTGCGCAATTTGTGCTGTTAGGTTCGGCAACAGAGTCAGGCATCAATGCCCATTTCCGTCACGAGAAAAACTTCTTGAACGATCACCCTGATTGTCATTTAGAACTTGGCTTTAACGAAGAATTATCCCACCTGATTTATGCAGGGGCAGATATGATTATTGTCCCTAGCAATTACGAACCCTGTGGACTAACCCAGATGATTGGCTTGAGGTACGGTACTGTGCCAATTGTCCGGGGAGTTGGAGGACTGGTAAATACTGTGTTTGACCGAGACTACGACCAAAGCCAGCCTCCAGAAAAACGCAATGGCTATGTGTTCTATGACACTGATTATCACGCCCTAGAGTCAGCAATGGATCGTGCGTTCGGCTTGTGGTATTACAATCTTGAAGAGTTCCAAGAACTAGTAATTCAAGGTATGGAGTATGACTACTCTTGGAATCACCCAGGAGCGCAATATTTGGAGATTTATGAATTTATCAGAGCTAAATGAGGTATAGGATTACTATTTGATTTTTGAAATAAACGTAGGCACTGCCCACCATATCTGGGCTTTGGTGGGCAGTGCCCTACAAATACTCAGATTTTTTCAATAATCAAACCGGATTCCTATAGCAGTGAGTTAAAATTAGGTACGTAGTTGCGCTTTAGCGCTAAAGCAACAAAAAACCCCTATCCTGATTTTCAATTGAACTGTTTTTTTCAAAAAGTTAATTATGGGGATTTTTCTGACCAAGGATTAATAATAAAAATTCCGCAGCCTGCAAAATCAGCAACATTACGAGTTGCTATAGTTGCGTTACGAGAGTAACAAATAGCAGCAATTTGAGCATCAGCTTGAGATATGGGAGTCCCACTACCTCGTCTTTGGGCTGAAATATTAGCAAAAGCTACAGCAGCAGATTCATCAAATGGAAGAACACGTCCTACAAAGTCTTCTACAAACATTAAAGTAGCGGCTTGGTAGAGTTCATATTTACGCTTTCCTTCTGGTAAAATGCCGATGCCATAGAGTATTTCGGCTTGTGTAATTGTGGTAGTAAACAAACTTGTCACAGGTTGTATAGATGCCCAATTGCGAACTACTGTAGACCCTTGGGGTTTGATTAATTCTGACAATACATTAGTATCAAGAATAATCATCATTCAAAAGTGGGTGCAGGACGCATAGGTTCTCTAGTAACTTCTCCTAGTTCAAAATCTCCCAAGTGGGCAAAGCGTTTTTCTATCATATTTACAAGATTTACAGGCGGTTTTTGATTTTCAATTAAAGCAAGACGGAGAATCTCTTTTACTTCTTCTTCTAGGGAACGATCATTTTTTAAAGCTCGTTGTTGCAAGAGGTTTTTGATGTTATCGTCAATGTTAAAAATGGTAATGTTTGTCATGGTGAGTGAATTGGGTTGTGATGTATTAGTTGTGTAATAATTATATTTTAGTTTAATTAGGCATTGAGCCTATAGTCTTGTAAAAAACCATGAGTTTAATATCAAATCCGCTTGATCCGAATGATTAAAAAACCGCAGAGGCTCACCAGATCGCAGGTAGTTCGTAATTCGTAATTATTTTTCAGACGGGGATTTAAACCCCGACTGAAAAATGACCACGTGTCTGGGCGAAAGTTCAAAACCCGTTATTACCTGTGAATTACGAATTAGCAATTACGAATTATGATGATTGGATGCCCTTAGATGCTAGTGATGAAGTGCAGTTGTTGGGGGCGATCGCTCAGGGACGGTGTATTTTCACCTTCAACATCCGTGATCTCTTGGTTTTGTCCCAGCACTATCCAAACCATTGTGGCATTGTCTTGGCAGCCCAAAACAGTTGGTTTCTTTCTAGTTTGATTGTATCTCTAGATCTGATGCTGACAGAAACACAGGCTGCTGATTGGATTGGACAAGTACGTTGGCTAAATCAATGGCGAAGGTAAGCGATCGCTTTAGCTAAACCTCTGGCGGCAAATACACACTGTAAATATTTTTACCTTCCAAGTTGTACAGTGCTACTGTCAAAACCCTTACAAAGCCAAATTAAAAATCTGTTGCGCGGAAAGGTTAAATTGTGGGAAGGTAGGAGAAACAATCATATCATTGTCTCTAAACGTTGTTTTTACATATTCCCCGTCAATTAGCTCGTATACAAAGATAGTGCGTTGTTTCGGATAGCCGATAAATTCACGCCCTCCCAAGGCAGCATAATCTACAATCCAATATTCGGGAATGCCCATAGCTTCATAATCACGACGTTTGTCGTAGTAGTCGTCCTGCCAATTGGTACTAACAACTTCTACTATCAATTTGACCGAAGTCGCGTTTTGAATAACTGACTCACTCTCCCAACGTGTCTCAGTGCCAACAGTTTCTTGATTCAAAACAATTATGTCCGGTTCGTACCCAGACTTGTCCCGGAAAGGTTTAACAATCGATTCTCTGGGTATTGTCCAAATGTCGGTTTTACCCATTTTCTCAATTGTTGTAAGTAACCGTCCACCGAGAGAACCCGTTAAATTGGAATGCTTCCCCCTAGGTTTTGGCATCTCGACAATTACTCCATCATGCAATTCGTACCGGAATTCTGAGTTTTCTGGATACCATTTGATAAATTCATCAAAGGTGTATAACTTTGGTTCGGTTTGTGCTTGTGCTTGTGTTTGGGCTTGGCTCATAGTTACAACCTCCACATATATTGGTAAAACTCCTGCTTTTGTAGATGATCAAATTGCAAGTACTGCGTACAGTAATAATTTAATTTGGGTAACTAATAATGTTTATGATGTCGAAACGAATATTCAATGTACATAAATACACTTGAAAAAATGTTTTGTAAGTTGTCAGAGGCACTGCTAAATATAAAATACGTTCTGGCTCTCGCCGCCTTAATGCGCCTCGATAATTGATAAATTGACCTAATGCTGTATGGAATTCCGAGACTGCAGACGACCCTCCAGAAAGCTTTTGACTTCCACAGTAATTTTCTCTCCTTACTGTTTTGCTGCAATAAGTTTTTCTACTGCCAAATCAATTGACATACTTACACCTCCCACACTGATGAGCGCGGGTCTTGAGTTATCTACCAACCGTGTTTTTGTAAAGCTTTCTTGACAACTTCATGAAAGACATCTTTGGCAGACATAGGTATCAGTTATTATATTTCCTACTTCCATACTACCTCAACATATGCTGAAAACCCAGTCGAGTCATAATGGAAAAAACTTGAGCAATCACAGTTTCCCCAACAGATAACATAACCAGGAGAACCACCTTGCCCCATTCGATTCAACGCGCTCAACCTCCCTTAAAGTTTATTTCAGAGCGGTTTGACCCACTTGTACATTATATTATGCAAGCTTTACTGCCAATATTCCTGCGATTCCGGCTTAGACCGTGGTTACCGACAGGTATAGCGCAGATTGAAACTGTGAATGTGGAAGTGCTAGTCAATCTCTACCAAAAATTCCAAGCTGGCAAAATTCGCTTCTTAATGGCATTTCGCCACTCTGAGGTTGACGACCCTTTTAGCATGTTGTATTTGTTATCCCGTGCAGTACCAGAAATTGCCCGTAAAAAGGGTATCAAACTGCAATACCCAATTCATTCTTACTTTCTTTATGACCGGGGGATGTTGCTGTGGGCTGGAAAGTGGCTTGGTTGGCTGTTTTCTCGGTTAGGGGGCATATCGATTCATCGCGGTAAGCGGCTAGACCGGGTTGGGATGAAGACAGCACGGGATTTGTTTGCCAATGGCAAACTACCAATAAGTGTAGCTCCCGAAGGAGGCACTAATGGACATAGCGAAATTGTCAGCCCTCTAGAACCAGGGGTTGCTCATTTGGGCTTCTGGTGTGTAGAAGAGTTGCTCAAAGCTAATCGAACTGAGGAAGTTCTGATTGTACCGATAGGAATTCAGTACAGCTACATTAACCCATCTTGGGCAAAATTAGATTGGCTTTTGGGTAAATTGGAAGTAGATAGTGGTTTGTCAGTGCAGCAAATTAGTCAATCAACTCCCGACCGAGAAAAAGTTTTCTATGAACGACTCTTTCGACTGGGTGAACATGTTCTTTCCCAGATGGAACAGTTTTACACTCGCTTCTACCACCAAACCACACCAGTCGCTACACAAATAGATTCATCTGCTAGCCGTAACGAAGTACTTGAAACTCGACTACAGAAAGTACTAGATCGGTCACTACAAGCAGCCGAGCAATATTTTGGTCTGGAATCTCAGGGAACTGTGATTGAGCGCTGTCGCCGAATAGAGTCAGCAAGCTGGGATGATATTTACCGCCAGGATCTGCCTGATTTGCAAACTTTATCTCCCTTACAGCAGGGCTTGGCAGACTGGATTGCTGAAGAAGCATCTTTGCGTGTGCTACATATGCGTTTAGTGGAGAGTTTTGTAGCAGTCACAGGAACCTACGTTCAGCAAAAGCCTTCCTTTGAAAGATTTGCAGAAACGTCCTTAATTTTATTCGATCTGATCGCCCGGATTAAAGGGGAGAAAAACCCTCGACGACCCCGATTAGGTTGGCGACAAGCGCGGCTTAGCGTGGGTGAACCGATCTCAGTAACAGAACGCCAATCAGCTTATCAAACAAACCGTCAAGCAGCAAGACAAGCAGTTAACAACCTGACGCAAGACTTACAACTAGCGTTGGAGAAGATGATTTCATGAACCAGACCCACAGTTTCAACACAACCGTAGGGGCGCGGTTTCCGCGCCCTTACAATGTGGTCAAGGTCGCGGTTGAGACTTGCGCTTTTGGTCTTGACTGATTAGCTCTTGAACGTATTCACTGGCTGAATTATAATCACCTTGAGCCACTTGTTCCTCGACAAAGACTTTCATTGATTCAGGCAAGGAAATATTGATGCTTGTCATAACTTGATTCGAGTGAACTGATTTTCTTTCCATCCTACCAAGGCAGTCGGCTACCATCCCACGAAAAAAACTGTCCGCTATCGCCTTCTTTTAGCTGTTCGATGACAGCCAGCAATTGGGTAACAGTACGCTCTACTGAGAATAACTTTTCACCAGGTACATTTCCTTGAAAAGGACGGGAAAGGCCTGTATCGGTTGTACCTGGGTGCAGCATCACCACCAAAGTTTTCGGGCTACTTCTGCCATACTCGATCGCCACAGTTCGCATAAACATGTTGAGTGCAGCCTTGGAGGCTCGGTAGCCATACCATCCACCCAGTTTGTTATCACCAATACTGCCAATCTTAGCAGAAATACTGGCAAAAACGCTCTTGTCGCTATGACGCAATAATGGTAATAAATGTTTCGCCAGCAGGACAGATCCAATACTGTTGACTTGAAAGTAGCGCAGCAAATGCTCTGTATTGATCTGTCTTAAGCTTTTCTCAGGTTGTATATTACCCTCATGCAGCAGCCCTACACAGTTGACAACCAAGTGAAGCTTGTTAACTTCAGCACGTATCTGTTGAACAGATTCAACAATCTGCGATTCCTCAGTAATATCCATTACAAGACAAATTAATCGGTCAGAATGTTTGCCTTTGAGAGATAGTAACTCGGAAGCAGACTCTAACTGACGATAGGTTGCATAAACCTTGGCAATTTTGGTATCTTGCAGCAATTGTTGCACAAAACCAAGACCAATGCCTTGGCTTGCTCCGACAATTAATACATTGGTGTTATTAATTTCATTTAGAAAAGACATTCCGTTCTCAAAATTATATGTATTAATGTTTACTAATTATCACCTATAGAACGAACCGCAGAGGAGCCAGCGCTGCCGGAGGGTTTCCCTCCGTAGGCGACTGGCGTCGCGCAGAGAAAGCAGAGATTCTCTGTGTACTCTGTGTCTGTGTGGTTTATTTCCCAATACAAAATTTACTAAAAATCCGGTCAAGTACAGATTCTGTTACTTCTTCCCCTGTAATTTCCCCTAAAGCTTGAATCGCACCGCGTAAGTCTATTGTCCAAAAATCAAGAGGTAAATCCTCGGAAATTGTCGTTTGTACCTGTTCCAGGGAAGTTTTCGCTTGTGTCAATGCTGCCGCTTGCCGTTGGTTAATCGCTAAATCTAAGTCGGCGGCTTGCACGAAGCCTGCTTGCACTGTCTCCAAAATCGCTGCTTCTAAAGCTTCAATGCCTTGGTTTTGGGCTGCGGCTGTCTTGACAATTTGGTTAATCTCTGCCGGGTATTGTACCTGTTCTAGTGATGCTATGTCTATTTTGTTGATCACTAAAATTAACGGACGGTGTTGTACTTGTGCGTAAATTTCCTGATCTGCTGCTGTCCACCCTGTTGTGGCGTCGATGGTGAACAGTACTAAGTCGGCTGCACTTGCGGCACGGCGTGATCGCTCGACTCCAATCTTTTCTACTTGGTCTTCTGTGTGGCGAATGCCTGCCGTATCCAGCACTTGTACTGGTATGCCGCCCACAACTAGCTGAGATTCTACCACATCGCGGGTTGTACCAGGTAGAGGAGTGACAATGGCGCGATCGCTCTGGCTCCAAGCGTTCAATAAGCTCGATTTCCCCACATTTGGTCGCCCAACTATCGCTACTTTCAAACCTGTGCGCAGTAGTTCGCCTTTGTTAGCAGTTGCCAGTAGCCTCGTTATTTGAGCAGAAATTCTCTCAATTTCTGATATTATAATCTTATCATCCAAAGGCGGTAAGTCTTCCTCAAAATCTATCCGGGCTTCAATTTCTGCTAAGATATCCAAACAGTTGGCGCGTAACTGACGTATGGGATGAGCTAGTTTTCCTTGTAAACCTGCTAGTGCTGCTTGTGTAGCTTGGGGCGATCGCGCTCCCACCAAATCGGCAATACTTTCTGCCTGAGTCAGATCTAGTCGTCCATTCAAAAACGCCCGCAGGGTAAATTCTCCTGGTTGTGCCAATCTTGCACCATTTTCCAAACACAGTTGCAATACTTGCTGCACTGCCATAATACCCCCATGACAATGAAACTCCACCACATCTTCACGGGTGTAGGAACGGGGTGCTTTCATGAGCAGCATTAGTGCTTCATCTACTATTTGTTGGGTCTGGTGATGGCGGATGTGACCGTAGAGAATGCGGTGACTTTCCCAAACTTGATGTCCAGGTGCGTGGAAAAGAGTTTGGGCGATGTGTATTGCTTCCGACCCTGATACGCGCACAATACCGACACTACCCTGTTGGGGGACAACAGCAGTGGCGATCGCCGCGATGGTCCCAGTTGTGGCAAAGATTTCCATAATTCATCATTACCGATTTAGGACTCCAAATAGGGGGAAAATCAAAGATCACTCCGTACTACCTTCTCCTAACTCCTGACTCTTGACTTTTGATTGCTGATGTTGCCAAACGGGCAGATCCTCCGGACGGTCAATATCAGCTAATGAGGGGAGATAAGCAACGGATAAGTCAAGCTTGTTTGCAATATCGACAGTTTGTTGCAAGACATCAGCAGTTCCCCAGCTAATGTCTGAAAATAATTCTGCCATAAAACAACACAGACCTATTAAGTAATAGCCGCCATCTATTGCCGGACCGAGGACAAGGTCGTGAGACCCAAGCAAATCAAAAGCTTTTGCCATGAAATTAGCATTCAACCCAGGGCAATCAGTGCCAATTATGACCACGCGGTCTATACTTTCTTGGAATGCTTTAGACAGTGCTTGCGCCATGCGAGAACCAAGATCACCACTGCATTGAGGTCGGTAAACCAAGTCAGATCCTAGCCAGCCTTGCATTTCTTGCTGTTGCTGACCGCCGCTAAAGTAAACTTCTACTGAGAGAGGGTGCGTACTGCGGAATTTTTTAACCTGACTGAGGGTGTGTTCAGTCATCTCTCGATGAAAGTTTGCTGCCCCCTCTGCACCCAAAGCTGGTATTAGTCGAGTTTTCACCTGTCCTGGCTTTGGATAGCGGGTGAAAATAATCAATCGTTGTGCTGTCATTTGTCATTTGTCATTGGTAAGGGTTTTAGGTATGTTTACTATCCGTTACATAGTTATGCTTATTTCCACTTACTTGCTTAACTTCAAACTAAAGTACCACCACAACTAGAACCACACCCAGCACTACAACCATAGCAGTAGGGGCCAGTCTGGATCTCCTCTATTAAATCTAATCTGCCAGCATCCAACAACTTGGCAACAGTGAGGGGCTGGCGATCGCGAGTTTTTGACGGCAGATTTTCCATCTGGTTAAAGTCGCAGTCATAGACATTGCCCAGATAGTCAACCGAGAGTTCATCTCGACACATTAAATGTTCAACCGTAGTGGAGTTGAAATGGGATTCTAAGAAGCGCAGATAAGGTCTGTATAGTTTCTTATGTTCTAGATAAAACTTAATCCGTCCAATGGGCAAGTTGGTAATTGCGAACAGGTTGTTAAAGCAGATCCCAAAATGTTCTTTTAAGAAAACTTTGTAATCTTGTTCGAGATTAAGCTGATTCGGGATCAGAGAAAATTTTTCTGAAGACGGAAGTTGAGGGTTATAAACTAAGTCAATGATTAGGTTGGGGTCTTGACCATAGCCGAGATCGTTCAGCCATTGGAGAGCGCGAATCGAGGCATCATACACACCATTTCCCCGCATTTTATCCACATTATCAGCGAGATAGCAGGGAAGGGAAGCCACAATCCTGACCTGATGTTGAGCGCAATAATCTGGGATATGGCTAAACCCTTCTTCAAAATAGATAGTCAAGTTAGAGCGCACAATGACCTGTTTCCCATTGGCTCGCGCTGCCTCTACAATTGGTTTAAAGCCATAAAGCATTTCGGGAGCGCCACCAGTGAGGTCTACAACCTTAAGTTGGGGAAATTTCTCGATCAGTTCAATGAGTTGGTGGCAAACTTCCGAGGAAAGTTCCTCGGTTCGTTTTGGACTCGCTTCCACATGACAGTGGGTACAAGCCAGGTTACAACGTTTTCCCAAATTAATTTGTAAAACAGTAATTGGCTTTTTAGTTAGGGGTAAATCCAGCTTTTTTCTAAAAGGTGTTACGGCTGAATCTGAAGATAAAGGAATTACTTTTTGCTGAATCATTTTCCACCTCAATCGCAATTATAGAGACAAAAAACTAACAGCAACCACCACCGTTGTAGTGCCAAGTTGAATCCGTCATGAGTATTTCTTCTGGATGCAACGCAGCTAATTTAGCAGCGGTTTTATCACAGACAGCAGCAGGGATTCCGCGTTGGAGAATATGCCCAGATTGGTCATCAAAAATAGGTTCTGCTCCAGTGTATATAGCTGTCTTACCTGTAAAAATGCAAGCACCATCTTCAGGAATAGCTACTTTAAAGGCAACAGAATCGAGACTTTCTAGTAGCAAATGTTCTTTTAAACCATAATTTTGGCGGTCTAGAATACGGTAAGGGCGACGCGCCCGAATTTCTACCTGACCAAAGCCAGCATTAACGAGATGCTCGATATACTGCTCGTAGGTGAGTGCGCCTGACAGACACATCGCTCGTAACCGTTCATCTTTTTGCAGATGTTCTGGAATCGGACGAGTGGCAATTGGATCGCTCATCAGCAAGCGTCCGTTTGGCTTTAAAACCCGAAATGCTTCCTGTAAAGCTAGTTGCAAATCGGCTGGTTCAAAAATATTAAACAGACAATTCTGCGCCACCACATCCACAGAAGCATCGGGAACTGGTAGAGCAAAGGCATCGCCGTCTCGAATCTCCACGAAACTTGGTTCAAACCATACATTGTCTTGGGCGGCAATTTCCAGGTTACGGGTAGCCGCATCGCGCATTGCCGCCACTGGCTCAACCGCAATCACTGCTCCAGGGCGACGGGAAAAATAAGCAAATTGCAAGGCTTCTAAACCGCCGCCAACACCGACATACATTACAGTTGGGGCATTAGCCAGTTCAGTGGGATAGACAGTTGTACCACAGCCGTAATTCATCTCCTGCATCTGGGGCGGAATTTTCAGTCCTGGCACTTGCAGGGGGCTGTTTTGGACACAACACAGACCCACTTGTGGTGTTTGGGCAACTTCACTGTAAAATTTTGCGGTTGCTTCAAGGTAGCTCATCTACATTCTCTGCTTATAAATTTCTTTTAGTATTTTTGGCTCAAACCTAGCTTGCCAACAATTGCCATTGTAACTTCACTAATTATCTCACCAGCGTGGCGGGCGACAATTTGCTCAGGCGGGACTCCCAGTAAATAAGCAAGAATTATGATTTGATTCATTAAAGTTGTTTTGAAAACCCCATTCTGGAGCCATCGGCGTGCTGAGGTGATAATGGGTACTGGGATCACGATCAGGCGTCCTCTGCGTCTTAAAGGACGCATGAGTTCAAAGTCCTCCATGATTGGCAACTCCGGAAAGCATAGGCTACCAACACTGGCAATCGACCTACCATCGTTTAGGAGCGATTCATCGCATCATCTTGCCAGAACAACATGGTATTTCTGACATAGTGGGATGCTCCCGAACGCGAACCCCTTCTGCTGGTCTTAGATGGTTTAGAACACGCCTTAGTGGGGAGTCTAGGAGCATTGCCTTGGATCGGCATACGGTCGATACCAGGCCAATTCCTGACATTGGGAGGAGCCTTAACTTCAAGACTCGAGTGGTTCTGGAGAAAATTAAATCCCGGTAAAATTTTTGATAAGTCACTGGCTCACAATATTGTTAGAGATGTAGTCAGTTTTTGGATTGACCGAAGAAAGGCAGAGGGCAGAGGGCAGCTATGCTGAAGGGAAGAGGTTTAA
>CAZZXJ010000010.1:0-28775 GCA_964657905.1 uncultured Stigonema sp. | reverse complement strand
GCCGTTGCCGTTCGCGTCAGCGTCTCCCCTTGGGAGAAGGCTAGGCGGGTTTTGTATGTGTAGCCGCGACTTACAGTCGCCAGGTGCAAGATGTGAGCTTGGGCATTGCGATGCCAGGAAGTAGCTTGGACGAGAACCTCTGGGGATGAAGATATTTGGGGAGTTACTTCACCAGTTTTCCGGTATGTAGAGAGATCTCGTACATCAGACCAAGTGCGTAGGCGTAGCCCGTCGTAGACATCGCTCCCAAAAATCAGTATTTACCCTAGTGTAATTTGTAAAAAAATACAGTCATTATATTTACAGTTATATCCCGCTAGTGGATATAACTATAAATGTGTGAAGAAAAAGTTAGTACTTTACTATACGCAAGTCAAGCAAATGATTCTCTAACGTCACATAGCAATAGGACTAACTCAGAAAAAGTTTGTAGCATCTTGGGAAGTAACATTCCTTCTCCTTGGGCTATGCATTTATATTGAGCAGTTGTTAGAGCAAATACTGTGTGCCAGGTATAAATTAAAAAGAAGGGTGTCAGGTGAAGCAATTTATTATTAACAACTCCATTATTAAATCAGTATTTTTTATAAAAATATTTAACAAACATTTAAATATTATCACTGATATAAAACCTCTCACATTCTGCTTTGTTGTCGCAACTTTGTTGTGCAACTATCAGCAAGCGTTCGGCGCGGAGCGCAGCAGCGTTCGCGCAGCGTCTCTACGAGACGCTATCGCCCAAATTCCCAATCCCAATTCTTTGCCAAGCGATCGCTTAGAAGATATCCCTGTAACTCCATTACCATCCAATGTGCTACCGCAGCCATCACAGCAAGAGCCATTACTTCCTCCTCCACAACTACCAGAAACGCAAATTCGCGGACAGGATGACCCTAATGTCAAATTCCAGGTCAATCGCATTGAAGTTGTTGGTAGTAGCGTTTTCAAATCAGAAGATTTTGCCCCGATCTCAGCCCCCTTTGTGGGACGGGAAGTGTCGTTTGCGGAACTGTTGCAAGTCAAAGATGCCATTACCAAGTTTTACACCGATCGGGGCTACGCAACTACAGGAGCCTTCATTACACCGCAGATATCAGAAGCTGGGGTAATCAAAATTCAAGTTATTGAAGGCAGTCTGCAAGAAATCAAAATCGTCGGTAATCGACGATTGCAGAGTAAATATATACGCTCGCGCATTCGACTTGGTGCCGGAAAACCCCTGAATATACCCCGTTTACTCGAAAAGTTACAACTACTTCGTCTCAATCCGCGCATTCAAAATCTGTCAGCCGAGTTGCAAACGGGTACGCGTCCGGGAACTAATGTTTTACGAGTCGAGGTTAAAGAAGCAGAAACCTTTAAGCTGGCGACAACCTTGGATAACGGGCGATCACCAAGTGTGGGTAGTTTTCGTCGGGGAATAGATGTGCAATTCGCTAATTTACTTGGCTTAGGTGATACCATTAGTGTCGGTTATGCCAATACTGATGGTAGTAATACGGTGAACCTGAATTACACGTTGCCGATTAATGCCCATGATGGGACTATATCCTTTGGTTACAACCAGGGATGGAACAACGTCATCGAAAAACCATTCAATGTCCTCGATATTCAGTCCAAAAGTAGGTCTTACGATTTCAGTTATCGCCAACCCTTAATGCAAAAGCCAACTGAAGAATTGGCAGTGGGGGTATCCTTCTCGCGCGAGGAAAGTCAAACCGAATTAGGTATTGATGGTATTGGCGGGTTTCCATTATCACCTGGTGCAGATGCCAACGGAAAAACGAACATTTCTATAGTGCGCTTTACCCAGGAATATACCAAACGCAGCAATCGGCAAGTTTTTGCCGCGCGATCGCAATTTAGTGTTGGCTTAGATTGGTTCGGTGCAAATGTCAATCATGATGCTCCAGATAGCCGTTTTTTTGCTTGGCGGGGACAAGCACAGTGGGTGCGGCAGTTGAAACCCGATACTCTGTTTTTGGTCAGGGGTGATTTGCAAGTAGCAGCCGATTCCCTAGTGCCTTTAGAGCAATTTGGTGTTGGGGGACAGTTAAGTGTACGCGGCTATCGTCAAGATGCATTGCTTACAGATAGTGGCATGTTACTCTCAGCAGAATTTCGGTTGCCCATCGTCCGTGCCCCGAAAATAGGAGGGGTACTGCAATTAACACCCTTTATTGATATTGGCAAAAGCTGGAATTACAATGACAAAAATCCATCACCAAGTATGCTCGCGGGTACAGGGCTAGGTCTGTTGTGGAAACAAGGTGATACTTTCTCAGCCCATCTTGATTGGGGTATTCCATTAACATCAGTGGAGGCAGAAAAGCGAACGCTTCAGGAAAATGGACTCTACTTCTCACTGAGCTATTCACCGTTTTGATACAGAAAGGCAAGTGGCAAATGCCATCCGTGATAGGTTAAAAATATGTACATGTCAATACCTTGCTGTACAAGGGAAACTCGATTATAATTCAGCAGTCGGGAAGGGAACACGAGGGGATGGACAGTACAATTTTAATTCTCAAACATCGCCTGAAAGCTAACGAACACCGGCCAGCAATTGAAGTGATAACTGAGTATGGCGATTTACCTCCTGTTGAGTTTTTTCCTGGGCAATTGAATCAGGTATTTATGAATATTCTGACCAATGCCATTGATGCCTTGGATGAATCAACTACAGGTCGGAGTTTTCAGGAAATTAAGGCTAATCCTAACCGCATTAGAATTAAAACATCAGGGGCAAATATTGGCGTGAAAATTACCATCACTGATAATGATCCGGGGATGACTGAATCAGTCAAAGAAAAGATATTTGACCATTTATTTACGACGAAAGTTGTTGGTAAAGGAACGGGATTAGGATTGGCGATCGCAAAGTCTATCGTCGAATCTACCCACAGTGGCAAATTGTGTTTTCACTCGGTTCAAGGTGTTGGTACAGAATTTTTTATGGAAATTCCGCTGTAAATTTTTGCGATTGTTGATAAATAACTTTATCTATCTGGGAACACTAAAGAAAGGCAGCCTCAAAGATGATCGCAGTATGGTTAGTACCCAAATCAGCATTCCTGGATATCAAATCAGCGAAGAACTGTACAATGGTTCCAGAACCCTAGTTTATCGAGGGGATCGAGAAACCGACTCATTACCTGTAGTGATGAAACTGCTGAAAAATCCATATCCCAGTTTCAGCGAACTCTTGTCGTTTCGCAATCAGTACACCATTGCCAAAAATCTCAACTCACCCCTAATCATCCAAACCTATTGCCTAGAACCTTACCAAAATGGCTATATGTTAGTGATGGAAGACTTTGGGGGGATTTCCCTAAAAGATTATTTTATCAATGTAAAAACGTTGCAGACAACGTTTTTAGAGGAGTTTTTACAGATCGCGATCGCACTGTGCAATGCCTTAAACATACTCTATCACGAGCGGATTATTCATAAAGACATCAAACCCAGCAATATTTTAATTAATCCACAAACAAAACAAGTTAAATTAATTGACTTTAGTATTGCATCTCTACTACCACGAGAAACACAATCACTCCTGGCGTCCAATGTGTTAGAAGGAACACTGGCTTATATTTCCCCAGAACAAACCGGAAGGATGAACCGCTCAATTGACTACCGGACTGATTTTTATTCTTTAGGTGTGACTTTCTACGAATTACTCACAGGAGAGTTACCCTTTGAGTCAAATGACCCAATGGAGTTGGTGCATTGTCATATTGCAAAACTTCCACCAAGTATGAATAAACCTCACCCCAACCATTTGCTTACTAAGGAAATGGTGCTTTATGCGGGTGAGGTTTCTTTTGATATTCCCCAAGTCCTCTGTGACATAGTGATGAAATTGATGGCGAAAAATGTAGAATCCCGCTATCAAAGTGCATTCGGACTGAAATTCGATTTAGAAACTTGTTTAAATAAACTTCAGTCAACAGGCGAAATTAAGAGTTTTCCAATTGCACAACGGGATGTGTGCGATCGCTTTATCATCCCCGACAAACTCTATGGACGAGAAACCGAAGTATCAACCCTACTGCAAGCATTTGAAAGAGTGAGCCTGGGTGCGACTGAAATGATGCTGGTTGCTGGTTTTTCAGGGATTGGTAAAACGGCGGTTGTCAACGAAGTTCATAAACCGATTGTTCGTCTTAGGGGTTATTTTATCAAAGGGAAATATGACCAATTTCAACGCAATATTCCCTTCAGTGCATTTGTACAAGCATTCCGAGATTTAATGGAGCAATTGTTAACTGAAAGCGATGCGACTCTTCAGCAATGGAAAAATAAGATTTTAGCGGCTGTTGGTGAGAACGGACAGGTGATTATTGAAGTCATCCCGGAATTATCAAGAATTATTGGGATTCAACCACCCGCACCGGAATTATCAGGAACTGCGGCACAGAATCGCTTCAATTTACTGTTACAAAAGTTTACCCAAGTCTTCACCAGCGCATCACATCCATTAGTGATGTTCTTAGATGATTTGCAATGGGCAGATTCGGCATCGCTGAATTTAATCCAGCTATTAATGGCTGATACAAATCATCTTTTCTTAATTGGTGCATACCGTGATAATGAAGTGAACCCAACACATTCGTTAATGTTGACTTTGAGTGAACTCCAAAAAACAGCAGCAACGATAAATACCATAACTTTAGCACCACTAAGTCAAGGGCAAGTGAATCAGTTAGTTGCTGACACACTTAAATGTACCGAAATTTTGGCATTGCCTCTTTCTCAATTGATATTTCAGAAAACTCAAGGTAATCCGTTTTTTGCGACACAGTTTCTCCGCGCATTGCATCAAGATGAGCTGATTAAATTTAACTTGGAGTCAGGCTGTTGGCAGTGTGACATTGCACAAGTAAATCAGCTGGCGGTTACAGATGATGTTGTTGCCTTTATGGCATTTCAATTACAAAGACTGCCGCAATCAACTCAAAAAATATTGCAGTTAGCGGCTTGTATTGGCAATCAGTTTAATTTAGCAACTTTGGCAATTATTTCGGAACAGTCAGAGGTAGAAACGGCTGCTGATTTGTGGCAAGCGTTGCAGTCTGGGTTGATTTTACCTCTGAGTGATGTTTATAAATTTTATCAAGAGTCAAGCGCTAATTGTCAATTCTTAATTGCTAATAGAAATGAACAAATAGCTATTAGCCATGATCTAGCCAGTTACAAATTTTTACATGACCGAGTACAGCAAGCCGCTTATTCGCTGATTCCCGAACACCAAAAACAAGCAACTCATCTCAAAATTGGACAGTTACTCCGGCAAAATTTATCTCAGATAGAGCTTGAAGAAAAACTGTTTGATATTGTCGGGCATTTGAACCTAGGAATTGAGTTAATCACTCAACCGAGCGAACTCGAAGCATTAGCTCAACTGAACTTAAAAGCCGGAAGTAAAGCCAGAAATTCTACGGCTTACGCGGCAGCAAGGGTCTATTTGCAAACAGGAATCGAGCTACTGACAGCCAATTGCTGGCTTAATCAGTATGAATTGACCCTCTCCCTCTATGTTGCTGCTGCCGAAGTTGCCTATTTGAATGCTGACTTTGATGGCATGGAACTTCTTGCAGCATTGGTATTACAACAAGCACAGACAATTTTCGACAAAGTGAAAATTTACGAAATTCAAATTGCTGCACAGGCAGCCCAGAGCAAGATGTTGTCAGCCATTGCCATAGCAACAGCTGCACTTTTACAATTGGGGGTTGAATTCCCCACCGAACCGGACGAAGTTAAGATTGGCGAAGCGCTACAAGACCTTGCTAGTCAACTCCAGGGCAGACAGATTCAAGAACTAGTTGATTTGCCTGTGATGAGAGACCCCACATCAGTGGCAGCTATGCAACTGTTAAGAACGTTGTTTGCGCCCATTTTGCATGGAATGCCAGGTTTACTGCCAGGGCTAAGCTCAACGATGGTGAGTTTATCGCTCCAGTTTGGGAATGCACCTGCATCGACGGTGGGGTATGTGATTCACGGTATGGTGCTGTGTGCCTTTTTGGGAGAAGTCGAAACGGGCTATGGGTTTGGAAAATTGGCGCTCTCCTTGCTGGAGCGGTTCAATGCAAGGGAACTTAATTGCATGACTCTAAATCTGTTTGGAGCTTTCATTCAGCATCATCAGGAAGCTCTCACGGCAGCGAGACTGACGTTGAAAGATGGCTATACAGCTGGCATGGAAATCGGCGATTTTCTCAACGCTGGCTATAATATAGTGAGTTACAACAATATGAGATTTTTTTGTGGGGTAGAACTGGACACTTGCGAGGCGGAACTAGCAGCTTACAGCGCTGCCTTGGCTCAGTTGAAACAATTTTCTCCTCAGATTTATTTGAACATAACGTGGCAGGCAGTGAAGAATTTGAGGGCAACGGTGAATCAAGCGGATTGCTTAATCGGCACTGTCTATGATGAAACAGTGATGCTGACTAAGCACCATCAGGACAATGAACTCACTGCGATCGCTCATGTCTACATCTACAAACTGCTGCTTGCCTACATCTGGGGCAATTATTCGGCGGCGAGCAACTACATTGCCCAAGCCAAGCTGTATTTGATGACAGTGTCAGGATTGATTTGTGTTCCCATTTTCCATTTTTATGCAGCCCTGACACACCTAGCACTCTTCCCCACACAGCCAGAAATTGAGCAAGCCTCCATTCTTGCTGTTGTGGAAACCCATCAAACCACTCTGCATCAGTGGGCGCAAAATGCTCCTATGAATCATCTGCATAAATGGTATTTAGTTGAGGCTGAACGTCATCGGGTGAGGGGTGACAAAATCGCCGCCATTGAATGTTATGACAAAGCAATTTCTCTTGCGGCGGACAATGAATTTATCAACGAAGAAGCACTTAGCAATGAGCTGGCAGCTAAATTCTATCTTGACTGGGGTAAAGAGCAATTTGCTCAACTTCACATCACAAATGCTTACTACTGCTACGTTCGCTGGGGAGCACTAGCCAAAGTTAATCACCTCGAACAAAGCTATCCCCAATTACTCCAACCCATCCTGCAACAGCAACGACTCAACCTCAACCCAAGAGAAACCGTTGCAATTCATGGAACTTCCTCATCCACTCGCACCAGTATTTCCGATATTCTAGATTTTACAAGCGTACTAAAAGCCGCTCAAGCTATCTCCAGTTCTCTGGAATTAGACACACTCATCACCAGTCTCACCCGTATCATCCTGGAAAACTCTGGCGCGAAAAAAGCTGTACTGCTGCTTTCCCAAGAAAGTACTTGGCAAGTCCGAGCAATTACCTTGATCGATCAACACTCAAATGAACAGACTGAGATCCAAACCATACTTAACCCACAATTACTCGACAATTGTCAAGATATTCCGGTAACAATTATCCATTACGTCAAAAATACTCAACAAACAATTGTCATAGACAATTGCAAAACAGATATCCCTGGTGTAATTGGGGAATACATGCTGCAACATCAACCTCAGAGTGTATTATGTACTCCGATTATTAATCAAGCAAGTTTGGTGGGGATTCTCTACCTAGAAAATGACTTAACTCCAGGAGTATTTAATAGCGAGCGCTTAAGCGTCATTAACCTACTGTCTTCCCAAGCTGCAATCTCTCTTGAGAATGCGCGACTTTATCAACAAGCAGGGCAAGCATTACAAGAATTACAACTTGCCCAATTACAAATTGTTCAAAGTGAGAAAATGTCTGCACTGGGTAATTTAGTTGCAGGTGTTGCCCATGAAATGAATAATCCTTTGGGTTTTATTGCCGCTAGTCTCAAACAAGCTAAACCCACCCTAGTGGATGTTGTTGAACACTTGAAACTCTATCAAGAAAATCTACCATCACCGGGTGATGAAATTATCGACCATGCCGAAGAAATTGACTTGGATTATAGCTTACAAGACTTACCCAAGATGATTGATTCCATGACAATGGCGTGCGATCGCCTGGAAAATATTAGCACGAGTCTGCGCACTTTCTCCCGCGCTGACAAAGATTACAAAGTACCATTTAATATCCACGAGGGGATCGACAGTACAATTTTAATTCTCAAACATCGCCTGAAAGCTAACGAACACCGCCCAGCAATTGAAGTGATAACTGAGTATGGCAATTTCCCCAATCTTGAATGTTTTCCTGGGCAATTGAATCAAGTATTTATGAATATTCTGGCAAATGCCATTGATGCGTTAGACGAATCAAATATTGGTCGGAGTTTTGCGGAAATCCAAGCCAATCCTAACCGAATTAGAATTAAAACATCAAGAGAAAATGAAGACATAACAATTGCCATTGCTGATAATGGTTCTGGGATGAGTGAACAAGTGAAACGTCATGTATTTGACCATTTATTTACGACCAAATCTGTCGGTAAAGGTACAGGATTAGGACTGGCGATCGCAAAGTCTATCGTCGAATCAACTCACGGTGGCTTCTTAAATTTTCACTCGGTTCAAGGTGTTGGTACAGAATTTTTCATTCAAATGAGAACGTCTTGAGCCTCTACATCGACAGATCCTCTTTATTTTGTCGAACAACCGTTCGACAAAGAATAACCATACCCCTAGAGCATTGATTCAGTAAACCAAACCAGAAACCGTACTTACAGCAGCGGCTGCTGAAACAAATGACTGACCTAATTGCCAACTTGGTTTAAGATGCAACCACTTCAAATGCGATCGCCATTGCTGCCAGTTTCTTGACATCAATGCCACGAACTCCGCTTGGGAGTGCTATTCCTTAGCGACAATTGGTATAAGTCAGTTAGATATCATGCAACAGGGCACTCCTCAACAGCACCAAGGACACCCAGATCAAGAAATTTATTACCTCTTGTTTGACAAATAGTAACTTGTATGTTACAATAGCATGTCGAATATGAAAGTTCAAGAATATATTAAAGAAGATTGGACATCTGCCCCCACTTTCTCGCAACTAAGGCTGATGGCTGAACATGTCTTTACCGCAGAGCAGTAGTTAAACTAAAGTATGAAAAAGGAAGAGTTGTTGATTGTTAGTTGTTAGTAAAACAATCAACAACCAACAACCCTTCGGGTGACGCTCCTTCGTCGCTAACGCCTGTCGCCTAGTAGCGGGAAACACTCGTGTCGGCACGCAGGCTCACCAACAACCAACAATCAACAATAAATGCATCAAACTTCCGGTCGCTGGCGTTTAGGGCTAGCATTAACGCTGTTGACCGTTTTGTTATGGGGAATTCTACCTATTGCCCTGTCGGTGACGCTACAAGTGCTAGATGTCTACACAGTCACTTGGTTTCGCTTTTTGGTGTCATTTGTGTTACTTGCTATTTATTTAGGAGTGCGGGGAAAATTACCTACATTAGCGCAACTGCGTTCTGCTTCTTGGCAGTTGTTGGCGATCGCTACAATTTTCTTAGCAAGTAATTACATTCTTTTCCTACAAGGTTTAGCACTGACGTCACCCGCTAACGCCGAAGTTGTTATTCAATTGGCTCCCTTGCTGATGGGTTTCGGTGGTTTAGTTATTTTTCAAGAACGTTATCAGCTGCGTCAGTGGATTGGTGTCAGTGTACTTATTCTAGGTTTCGCGTTGTTTTTCCACGAACAACTAACAAATTTAATTACAGCGCACGGTAAATATCTTTTAGGCAATGGTTTAACTGTGCTAGGGGCAGCAACTTGGGCTGTTTATGCTTTAGCCCAAAAGCAGTTGTTGCAATCTTTCTCTTCTCCTAGCATCATGCTAATAATTTATGCAGGTTGTGCTTTATTATTCACTCCTTTCACTACAGTAAAAATAATTTTTACACTCGATTTTTTCCACTTAGGAATGTTAATTTTTTGTGCTTTAAATACTCTAATTGCTTATGGTGCATTCGCTGAATCTTTGAAACATTGGGAAGCATCGCGTGTGAGTGCAGTATTAGCTGTGGCTCCCATTGTTACTTTAATAACAGTTTGGGTTGTATCGATAATAACACCATCACTGATTACAGCGGAACACCTTACCTTGATAGGAATAGTGGGGGCGGTTTTAGTTGTGTCAGGTTCGGTTACAATTGCCTTAGGTAAAAGCCGTTAATTATAATTAAAATCGCTGCTTTTACGTTATATTTCATCAAATTTATCGTGATTACCAGAGCCAGAAACCGGGTTTCTCTGCTCTCATGAATGATTGAGGATCGCTATAGTTGAGTAATGAATAGTTTGTTTGGTAAGTGGATCACTCTGAGCAAGAATTCTCTGTTGCTGGTTCTCTCAATGCTGCTACCAACATTTGGTATAAGTCATTCTGCCCTAGCAGCAAAGCGAATTTATGCATCTTATTCAGCCTTAGAGCGTTCTATTTCTGTCACCGCTTTGGAGGACTACGCTACAAAAGGTGTCATTGACGAAGATTTAGCAGTTTATCAGCACTATTTCAAACGTGGACAGCTTCAGCAGTTGCAACGGGCTTTACTCAGTCCGATCAAGGTAAGTCCGGTAGCGGTTTCGCAATTTCTCTACACATCACAAGGCGAATTTCTGCTGCGACGGTTAGGAGAAGTGATTAAAACTGAATCTCGTCAACCACAAGCAGGGCTTCATGCTTTACGATCAGCGCTAATTTTAGCCTCTGCTGAACCGAGAGGCTTAACGCTATTAGATGTGTTGCGTAAGTATCCCAGCCCCAGCATTCGGATAGATTTGTCGCGTACTTTGGGAATGGCTGCGGAACTCGAACACTTGGTCAATGAAACTAAGCAAGAGATCGCAACAGTTTCCCGCAAGTCAAATACAGAAGCGGCTACCATTCAACCGCCACTCAATTTCTCTCAATTGCCAGATTTAGGGCGTCATGGAAGGTTTACGTCACAAAAACAGACGCTGAAGCTTTTCGATACAGTACGCGGACGATTTTTATTAACTGATATTTACCTTCCCAACACCCATCGGGTACCTGTTATTGTAATTTCTCATGGTTTAGGTTCAGACAGCAGTAACTTTGAATATTTAGCCACTCACCTAGCTTCCTATGGGTTTGCTGTGGTCGTTCCCAATCACCCAGGTAGTGATAGTAAACAATTGCGAGCGCTTTTCAATGGCAGCGCCAGTGAATTAGTAAAGCCAGATGAATTTTACGACCGTCCTCTAGATGTGAAATATATATTGGATGTGCTGGAGGAGCATAATAAGTCTGACCCACAGTTGAGAGATCGGTTAAATTTGCAACAAGTTGGAGTATTTGGTCAATCATTGGGCGGCTATACAGCTTTGGTTTTGGCAGGTGCAAAAATTAACCAGGAGCAACTCAAAAAAGACTGTAAACCAGAAACGCTGAAAAATACCTGGAACATGTCTTTGCTCCTCCAGTGTCGCGCCCTCGAATTACATGGCAGAAATTCCCGCCAAGAGCATAACTTGCAGGATCACAGAGTCAAGGCTGTCATTGCAGTTAACCCAATGACCAGCAGTATTTTCGGAGAAGCTGGCTTAAGCCAAATTCAAACTCCAGTGATGATTGTCGCGAGCAGTAATGATACAATTGCACCAGCTTTATATGAACAAATTCGACCTTTCTCCTGGATTACTAATTCACAAAAGTATTTGGCAGTGCTTTTAGGTGGAACCCATTTTTCCGTGATTGGCACAGCTTCGGTTGCGAGCGACCAAGTAGCATTACCTTCAGAGGTGGTAGGTTCGTCTCCAAGTCAAGCGCGTCGTTACATGAATGTTTTGAGTTTGCCTTTTTTTGAAACTTATGTCGTGGGAAACTCAAAATACTCCCCCTACCTTAACGCCGCCTACGCCAAAGCTATTTCTAATCAGTCTCTTGGTTTGAGTCTCGTCCAATACCTCCAAAAGTGAGGAGTCGCTCATGGCTAATAGCTAATAGCTAAGGTCAGACTGGTAACAATTAGCAATTAGCAATTAGCAATTACCAATTACCAACTAACAATGACCCCAGGCTTCCTCAATCTCAACAAACCATTTGACTGGACTTCCCACGATTGTGTGGCGCGGGTGCGAAAACTGTTGCGCCTCAAGCGGGTGGGACATGCTGGTACTTTAGATCCAGCAGTTACTGGGGTGTTACCAATCGCACTTGGTAAAGCCACAAGATTATTGCAGTATCTTCCGGCAGGAAAAGCTTATCAAGCAACTATCCGCTTGGGTGTACAAACCACAACTGATGATTTGCAGGGCGAAGTCATCGCTTCTCAACCTAACGCCCAGTTGAGTAAAGAGGCTGTTCAAACAGCACTGCAACAGTTTAAGGGTAAGATTTTGCAAATTCCACCGAGTTACAGCGCTATTCAAGTGCAGGGGAAACGCTTGTACGACTTGGCACGCAAAGGGGAAAATGTAGAAGTCCCAGCACGGATAGTAGAAGTTTTCCAAATAGAAATTTTGGGTTGGCGAGAAGGTGAGTTTCCCGAATTGGATGTAGAGATCGCCTGCGGTCCAGGTACATATATTCGGGCTATCGCTCGGGACTTAGGTACTGTTTTGCAAACTGGTGGGACTCTCGCGGCGTTGACAAGGACTGAAAGTAACGGCTTCCACTTGGCTGATAGTCTCACTTTTTGCGACCTAGAAGCACAACTACAAACCGCAACGTTTCAACCTATTCCCCCAGATGCACCATTACAGCATCTGGCACATATCATTTTACCAGCAACTGCTGCTCAGAAATGGTGTCAAGGTCAGCGTATTCCTCTAACTCTTGATGTTTCGGGAAGATTGCGTGTTTACCATGAAAGTGGGTGCTTTTTGGGAATTAGTCTCGTGAATTCTGACACTGGAGTCATGCTAATTCCAGAAATGGTATTTGAGCCAATTTGATTTCTACCTGAGTACCCCTGCCGAAGGTTGCCGCAGTGCTTGACTACGGTTTACTCCCCTATTTGGCTAGTCAGTAAAATTTATGGCTTTTTGATGGAAGTCAGATGTAAAAAGCTTGACTCTCCTTCGCCGCACTGAGACGATTAGTTGGAAAAATACAGCGCAGATCATCCCATGTCTCAAAAAGTTAAAGATCCGATCCTTGACTATTATCGCAAGATTACAAAGTCAAACTACCTACACTACGGATACTGGAATTTAGACGAGGAGTTAAAATTAGAAAATCTACACCGAGCACAAGAAAGATACATAAAACATCTGATTTCATTGATCCCACAAGGCGTTAAAACAGTTTTAGATGTTGGCTGTGGAATTGGTGGAAATGCAGTTTTACTAAGAGATATGGGTTTTGAAGTCGAAGCTTTGTCGCCAGATATAGCCCAAGAAAAAGCATTTAAAGCTAAAGGAGAAATTCCATTTTATTTAACTAAGTTTGAGGATTTTGAAACTGATAAGAGATATGATCTGATTCTCATGAGTGAGAGTACTCAATATATTCTCATTAAAGAAGGATTTGAAAAATGCCGTACCCTTTTAAAGGGTAAGGGAAATTTGCTAGTTTCCGACTATTTTTTGAGAGAAAAGTTCGCTGATGATAATATCTTCGCAATTTGTACTCACCAAAAAAATGAGTATTTAAAAGCTGCTGAAGAATTTGGCTTTGAGATAGTTAAAGCTGAGGATATAACATCGAGAGTAACACCAACTTTAGATCTAGCAATGTCAAAATATCATGATTATGTCCTACCCACTCTAGAACTCTTCAATGACCTTTTACTAGGTTGGGCACCAATTCCATACAAAATTGTGAAATTCCTTGCTAAAAAGCCGTTGTCAAACTTAGAAAACCAACTGCAACTCATGGATAGTCTGCAGTTTGTGAAACATAGACAGTACATGATTTATTTGTTTAGGTTGACAGAATAATTCGTAATTCGTAATTTGTAATTAAAAATTCCTAAATTAAGTAAGTAGGCGATAATAAAGCAAACTATGTAAAGAAATGTGAAGTTAGTTAAATTGGCTCTTAGTAAGCGCTTACTACAAACCTTTAATTATTCACGCCGACCTACTTAATTAATAATTAATTCATTAAGGGTAGAAGCCCCGAATTTTAATTATGAAAAAGAAAAAAGCGAAGCATCTTTACTACAAGCAAGTGCATTTATGCATGGGGACGCGCTTTTATGCGGGAGGCACAGGCACACCGAATTTTGGCTCGGAATAATTACGAATTACGAATTATCAATTACGAATTATTTTGACCCCTCTGTTCGCGCCTCACACTGGATATCTGGATGGTATGCTAAGATGCCATCTGGGTTTAATCGTTCCTGAAGGGTGTGGTATGAGAGTGGACACTGAAACAAGAAATTGGACACAAGGCAAATGCTTGAGATTTAATCATACGCTAGAGCATGAGGCATGGAATAAAGGAAATAGCACTATTGTCTTATTGCTTGATTTCAAAGCTACCGAGGGACTTTTAGGTTTACCACAACTGCAACAGGGGCAAGGTTTTTTATCAATCTTCGGTTTCCTAAAGGGTAAAAAAAGGTGAGACGCAAGCAATGGCTGTTGCTATTGTTATGGCTCTTGATTGGTACTGGCTTGCGCTTAACTCAGCTAGATGCGAAGCCCCCTTGGACTGATGAGTTTTCCACCATCGTTTTTAGCCTTGGCAATAGTTTTCGCACCGTACCGTTGGATCAGGCGATCGCCCTGGATGTCCTCTTGCAACCAATGCAACCCAACCCTAATGCTGGAATAGCCGATGTGCTTCAGCACTTGTTCACGGAAACTAACCATCCTCCACTCTACTTTGTATTAGCTCACTGGTGGATGCGGCTGTTTTCTCCTGATTTTGGAGGCTTAGCCTCTGTATGGGCTGCGCGATCGCTTAGTGTTCTCTTCGGTACTTTGTCCATCCCAGCTATCTATGGGTTAAGCTGGCTTGCCTTTCGCTCCCAGTTACTGAGTCAGTTAACTGCTGCCATGATAGCGGTTTCCCCTTATGGGATCTTTATCGCCCAAGAAGCACGTCATTACACATTGTTAATTTTGTGGGTAATTGCAACACTAAGTTGTTTGGTAATTGCCACAAAGCACATTCAACACCGGACACCCATACCTGTCTGGGTTGTAGTTCTCTGGGGCTGTATAAATGCTTTCGGTATTTCTACTCATTACTTTTTTGTTCTCACCCTTGGCACTGAAGCTTTGTGGTTGATTGTTCTTGGTTGGCGTCAGTGGACAGAGGACAAGGAGACAAGGAGGACAAGGGGACAAAGGGATAAGGTGAATTCCCCCCGACTCCCCCGATCCTCTCCTTGGTGGCAAATATTCGGAGTTGCTATTGGCACAACAGTAGGGTGTTTGGTCTGGTTACCACTATTTTTGCGGGCAAATGGTGGGGGTGAGTTGACCGAGTGGATTCATAGTGGTGATCGCGGGTTGTTGCAGTTGATCAGCCCTTTGTTTCAAGCTTTGGGTACGTGGATTAGTATGCTGTACTTATTGCCAGTCTCAGCTGACTCGCTCTTCGTGGTCATTATCTCTGGCTTAGCAATGCTCTTGTTCTTTATCTGGTTGCTGCCAATTCTCAAGCGCGGCATCATGACCCAGATCAAGCAACCGACTACTAGTTTAATGACCCAGATGTTTACTGTATTGGTTATAGGCGCGATCGCCTTATTCTTTTTCTTTACCTATGTTCTTGGTATTGACCTCACACGTGGCGCGAGGTACTACTTCGTCTACTTCCCATCAGTGATGGTTTTACTAGGGGCAAGTCTCGCAGTCTGTTGGAAAACTCCCACAAATGGGCAAAAAATTTTCCCGTCATCTGGAAAAACATCTGTTGCCATAATTTTGTCAATGGCATTCATCAGCGGACTGATAGTTGTCTACAATCTGGGTTACCCAAAATACTACCGCCCTGACCTTTTAGTCCCCCTGATGCAAGTATCTCACTCACCCATGCTTATCGCCACAACCCACAAAACCCATGTACAAACTGGGGAAATGATGGGCTTAGCCAGGGTGTTCAAACTCTCCGGTTCACCAACAACTCCTTTATTTCTTCTCGCCCATCAAGACAAAAACCCTAATACTTCAACAATTGCCCTGAGACGCACCTTGACCCAGTTACCACGACCTTTAGACTTGTGGCTAGTTAACTTCCACGCATCACTAGGGGCGAACGACCCTTCGGGTGAGGCTCGCCGACTCCCTAACGCTGCGCTATGGCAGTCCCCAGCGGAGGAGCCAGTGCTGTCTTACCGTTCGCCCGTACTTAATGGTTGCATTGCTGACCCTAAATCTTTTCCTCCCGTGAACGGCTACGAGTACCAGATTTATCATTGCCCTTAAGGATAACTCTTGAATCGCCAAATACTGGTTGACAACACTGATAAAGTACGGGATTATACTGTTGTCAACAGCGGTAATGCGCTTAAAATGGTTCATGATCAGTAGCTCCTGGACAACCAGACTCAAAAGGACACGCGTATGCTCCGCGTGCATAACAGACCAAAAGTTGGAAGTAGCAGAATTAAGAATTTTGTGTTTTCGACACATGTGTAGCTGACGGAAGGTGGGGGACACTGCCTGTGGACGTAGTGGCAATCCTTGAGTCTTCTGGTTAACTTCTCAATAAATGCGGGTTGAAAAAGAGGCAAGGGAGCAGGGGGCTTTCTAGCAAGGGGGACAGTTCAAATGGGGATTCGACCCCACCTGAACGAAAACCACTTACTAGAAGTGGGGGACTCAGACCCATGTTCCACTCCGTTCCACGGCAGGGGGAAGGGGTCATTTCCCCCTGCTAGAAAGCCCCCTTCCCCCTGCCTCTTCGTTGAATGCCCAAATTATCGTTAGAAATGTTTAAGTAGTGAGGAAAGCAATGCCCACCTTATTGGCACAAGTTGGAAAACCAGTATCTACACCTGCCCCTACTGGTGTAAAAGTGCGCAAGAATATTGAGTCCTTAACACCTGAGGAATTGCAAGCCCTTCGGACTGTTTTTAGTAAGATGTATGACATCAGCAAAACGTCCAGATGGGGGATATTTGATAATGAAGGCTACCAGTACTGGGCAGGCCTTCATGGCTATCCGCCACCAGTCAGGTGTCAGCACGGCACTCCGCTATTCGTCATCTGGCACAGGGCTTACCTGTACTTTTTAGAACTGGAGATGCAGAAATACGTGCCGGGTGTTGCGCTGCCCTACTGGGATTGGACGTCGGTACAGTCCCAAAATCAGGGAATGCCCAAAGCCTACACGGACGAAAAGCTGACTAACGACTCACCCAACCCCCTTTACAAGGCAACCATCGAATTTACGGGCAGCGATTATCCGGAAACATTCCGGAACCCCGGTTCCCCTACCGATTTAAAGAGGCTGGCGGATCTAGTGAGCATTGCGCAGACACAAAACGATTATCAGAGCTACTCGCCAGCCTTGGAAAATCCCCACAATGGTTTACACGGATGGGTCGGTGGCACTATGGGCATAATCCCTTATGCCGGCTACGACCCTATTTTCTGGGGGCATCACTCGAATATAGAACGATTTTTTGTCGAATGGCAGGCATCTGTCAAACTAGGACCTCCCACCTTTATCTATGAGGACAGACTTGGGAAGTCTAGCCCTTTAAAGGACGTAGTTCTGACGCCTTTCCCCGTCACTGTTGGCGACATTTGGGATGTCAGTCAGTTAGGTTATGTTTATGAACCTTCCGTGCCAGACCCCTCAAAAGCACTACCTATGAACGGGTCGAAGTTTAATGCACCTCTGATCGGCTTGTCCTTGACAAACCTAGAACCCGATCCCGAAATTATCTCCCTTCGTTTGCACAATGTAACCCATCCTAAACAATCGTTTGAGGTTCGTGTTTTTCTTAATCAGCCCGATGCCAATGCCGATACACCTATGGAAAATAATCCCCATTATGCCGGTTCGCTGTATTTCTTTGGACACGGCGAGTGCCGTGGCAGTGCTGGACATTGCGATCCGGAAGCCAATGGTCGTGGCCCGTTTGATCTGCGCCCACCACACCACCTGACGCCGATGCCGACGAGAAACCTGGATGTGACGAAGACAATAAAAAGGCTGGCTACCTCGGCTACGGATGCCACCGTAACGCTGGTGGCTGTGGACAATCAGGGCAATCCGATCCCCAAACCCGACATCGACTTTGACGGCATCTCGCTTGTGAAGGAGTCAAGGAATCAAAACTCTGATTTAGAGATGCGGATGAGCTGGTAAGTACCTGCTTTGCCTAAATTTTGGTACTGATTCGGCTGAAGTCCCATTTGCTGCAATTTTTTAGGCTGACTGAGGATGAGTAGGGTAGGTGGTTGGGGCTGAGTAACGGAGATTTTTTTAATCTCCACTAGGGCAGTCGTAGTTAATAAAATATACTTAACTTGTCGCTGTGTGTAAAAAACGACGCTAGGCTTTTTAAAGCCAATCATGATTAAGGGTTCACCAGGTTGCTCTACTTTAGTAATGATTGCAGACAACTCTCGTAGAGGTAGCTGACGTGCATGATCTATCAGTAAACCAGCAGGCATAAACACAAAAATCAGAAATGCCAAAAACCCAAGCAAATTCATAACCACTACCCCACGCCACTGCCGATGCCATAGCAGAACCGCGATGCCGATCGCGGTAATCGACCAGATGACACATCCCAAGACCGGTAAACCCGACTGTTCAATGAGTTGGCGCGGATTAACTATGGCTGGATCGGGACCGATGAAGTGGGGACTCCAAAAAAGCGCCCCAGCGAATACCAACAGAAACACCACATTTACCCAGCCACTCCAGAGGAGTAGGGGAGTTGGGGAAGTGGTAGATAAAGTAATTAATTCTTCTCCCCCTACTCCCCTTACTCCCCTCACTCTAATTAAATCGCTCCACATGAGCGCCACCAAAATAGCTGCCGCAGGCATTAAAGGCAATACATAATGTGGCAGCTTGGTAACGGCAATGGTGAAGAAACCAAAAACACCTATAAACCAGAACAGGGCAAATAGACCAAGCTGTGTAGAGCGGTTTGAAGAGCGCCAGTACGATCGCTGCCAAAATTTCAGACGTGCGATCGCCACTGGCAAATAGATTGACCAGGGAGCAAAACCAACCAGCACCACAAGAAAGTAAAAGTACCAAGGAGCCGAGTGGTGATTAACGACGCTTGTAAAGCGCTCCAGGTTGTGATATCCAAAAAAAGAGTTTATAAAAGCCCAGCCATTGCGCCAGATCACCAGCATATACCAAGGCAGCACAAGTGCGAGAATCAGAAGACTACCCCACAGGGGGCGCATTTCCTGCAAAACTTCTCGCGCCTTACCCAAGTAAAGCACAAATGCGCCAACAATCAGCCCAGGTAAGACAATTCCTACTGGTCCCTTTGTCAAAGTAGCCAAGGCAATTAGCACATAAAAAGCAAGATACCAACTTGCTTGTAGCCTTGGTTTTAACGGTTGGGCATAACCTATAAAAAAGGACAACAATGCCCCATCCATACATCCACTTAGCAACAGCTCGGCGGTTCCGGTTCTTGCCCAAACAATGGTAACTGCATTTAGTGCCATGACAGCAGAACCTAACCCAGCACACAGCCAGTACTTACGTGTTTGATGTGTGTTGCTATCTGGGTTGGACTGGAACTTGTCTGGACTACCGATGCCAAAAGACCACAGCGTATAGAAAACCAAGCTCATGAGACCGAAGGCGCTCAGTGCTAAAGGGAGGCGCACCGCCCATGAATTTACGCCTAGGATTTTGTAAGCGATCGCCATCAGCCAGTAAATTAAAATCGGCTTATCAAAGCGAGTCTCTCCATTGAAAAAAGGCGTGATCCAATCGCCTGTCACCGTGATCTGGCGAGCAGCTTCAGCAAACAGCGGCTCCGTCTCATCAACTAAGCCAGTACTGCCCAAATTCCAAAAGAAAGCCAGCCAACCAATCAAAAGCAACCATAGGATCGACAGTGTCCACGCCATGGCTGGAGGATTGCCTTTGTTTTGAAACCAATTGTCAAAAGCGCGATTACTCAGTTTCATCTAAAACTCCTTATAAATACACCTCCTGAGGGGGAAATAGGGAGATGGATTGATGCTAGACAGGAACGCACTTGGAATCAGTTGGGCACTCTTGTTAAAACTACTATCATACTTGAGAGCGAGCGTTATCGTCTGGTCATTTCATCAGCCTAAAATTGTCCTGTCAATTGAACGAAAAAGTGGCTGACATAAAAGCCCTAGACTTGTGCGGCAATAGGATAGCTATAAGCAACTATCGCACTTGGTGCGTCAAGCTTGCTAATAGGTGCGGGTTTCATTTCGCCCCGGAAGTCCAATAGTTGGACAAGGAGGAGGTAGGCGATCGCCAAAATTATCGAAATTGCACCTGTAATAATGGCAACTATCTTAGAGCGGTTCATGAATGTTTCCGATAAAGAGATGTGCTATGCCTATATTAAGATAGCGACAGCCCATCTAAAGTACTCTGCAAAGTTAATAACCTCACGCACTCGTAGCAAAGACGCTAAGAAAACTTTTGCGTCTTTGCTACGAGTACGTGAGATTTAAAGAACAATCAACAATAGTACAAGATTGGAGTAAGCGTACTTTTTTAACAGCCAATAACCAACAATGACTCTAACTGAAGAAATTCTTTCCCAACTACCAGGCGATGTTTTAGAAGGGTTGCGTCGTGCTGATCGCACTTTGGCATCATTAAAAGAGAATATCACACCCGTGCCAATAGTAGTGAAAGAAAACGAGCAGCCTTTAGGGGCTGTGGATTGGGACGTTGTGATCTGCGGTGGGACATTGGGCATTTTAATTGGTTGCGCCCTAGCTTTGAAGGGAGTACAGGTGGCGTTGATTGAGCGATCTGTTCTGCGCGGTAGAGAGCAAGAGTGGAACATCTCTCGCAAAGAGTTAGAAGTGTTCTTGCAATTGGGTTTGCTGACAACTGAGGAACTAGAACAGGCGATCGCAACCGTTTATCCAAAAGCGAGAGTTGGCTTTCCTGGTGGTGCAGATATTTGGGTGCAGGATGTTCTGAATATTGGTATCGATCCAGTTTATCTGCTGGAAACCTTAAAGCAGCGATTTCTGGTAGCTGGCGGAAAGTTATTTGAAAACACACCATTTACTGGGGTAGTAGTTCATCCGGATGGAGTAATGGTAGTAGCTGGTAGCGGATTCAAAACCAGGTTGTTAATTGACGCGATGGGACATCTTTCCCCGATAACGCAGCAAGCACGCCATGGGCAAAAACCAGATGCGCTTTGCCTAGTTGTGGGCAGTTGTGCCGAAGGGTTTGCGGAAAACCACAATGGAGACTTATTATTATCTTTTACACCTTTAAAGAATCAATGTCAGTATTTCTGGGAAGCTTTCCCAGCTAGAGATGGTAGAACCACTTACTTATTTACTTACATAGATGCACATCCGCAACGCTTGGGTTTAGAAGCTCTGTTTGAGGAATATTTGCGCCTGATGCCAGAATATCAAGGCGTGGGATGGAACCAGCTTACCTTTAAAAGAGCGTTGTTTGGCTTTTTTCCTTCCTATCGTCATCTGCTCGTGACGCCTTGGAGTCGCATTCTACCTGTGGGAGATAGCAGTGGTAGTCAATCTCCCTTGAGTTTTGGTGGTTTTGGTGCAATGGTGCGTCACTTGCAGCGTTTAACGTTTGGCATTCACGAGGCACTGCAAACTGATCAATTATCTGCAAAAGCGCTATCACTGTTGCAACCATACCAGCCAAGTTTATCAGTGACTTGGTTATTTCAAAGGGCGATGAGCGTTAGTGTGAATCAGAAAATTGACCCCAATCAAATTAACCAACTGCTGTCTGTGGTGTTTCAACAAATGCAAGAGTTAGGCGAACCTGTACTCAAGCCATTTTTGCAAGATGTGGTGCAATTTCCCGCTTTGACGCAAACACTTTTAAAAACAGCAATCTCACATCCGGCATTAATTATCAAGGTGATGACCCAAGTAGGTTTAGGAACTTTGCTTGATTGGATGGTGCATTACCGGAATTTAGGAGTTTATTCGGCTTTATTTTGGCTAAGTCAACGGGTAGAATTTTGGGTGAATTTGCCCAGCGTTCCCAAATACTATTGCGATCGCTGGATTGATGGCTGGAAGTATGGTTCTGGTAGTGATTTTTGAATGAGTTAGTTGTTAGTTGTTGGTTGTCAAAAATTCCTACTAACCACTAACTACTAACCACTCCTCACTTTTCAAGTCAACAATTCATCAACTGCTACACTGAAACCTTTAAGCGCAGCTTGAGTGCTGACAACTTCACCAGAAATAAACACCAGGCGCTGATTTAACGTCATGACCAGAATCCAGTGATTTTCAGGAAACACTAGCCAAACTTCCTCGCCTCCTGATTGCAAATATTCTTGAGATTTTGTGATGACCTCTTCTGCAAGATCCTTAGGGGAAACAATTTCGGCAATTAGTGGGAAACTTTGAGGGAACACGGCAGGTTCACCAAATCTGATCAGTAGCTCCGGTGTTAGATAAGCAACATCGGGAGAACGCCCGTGTTGATTAGTGCGACAGGGTACATCTGTATAAACGTGTCCCCCTAGTGCCCTGGAGTCATTGTAACTTCTCCAGTAAAAGTAGATATTACCTTGAATTCGTCTATGCTTGAGCGTTGCTGCCTTTTTTTGCACTAATCCCCCATTCACCCATTCTGTATCATTAATAGGATTGTGCATCCAATCTTCCAGTGAAAAATATCTTGAAATATCGGTAGATTCCATCTGTTCCATTTCTATCTATTCTCCTTTGCCACACATACTCTAAGATGCTATCTAATTATTCTTGAGAACATACCATGACTGCTTGTACTTTCTCTACTTGCTTTGGTGCTTGCATTTCTGTAAAAAGGAGGATTGCCTGAGTGAAATAGTCCCTACTTTTTGTTAGTTCACCCATTTTTTGATGAGTCAATGCTAGTTGATAGTAGGCTTCAGCCAAGTCACATTTCGCACCGATTTCACCTAAAACTCTAATTGTTTCTTCATGATAGACAAGTGCTGTTTCAAATTCTCTCTGTTCTCGATACAATTGTGCTAGACCAATTAGAGCTTTAGTTTTAGCTTGAGTATATGGACTATGTTCAGCATAGGAAATAACTTTTTGATAGATTTTAAATGATTTTTCGATTTCTCCTACATTGTTATAGGTTAGGGATAAGTAAAATAATCTGTATTCTGTAACCCATGAAGGTAGTCCTTGCTCTGGTAAACTATTGTAGAGGTTGTTAGCAATCTCTATTGCTTGCTGATTTCGTCCCAAACATGAATTTAAAAATGCCAAGTAAAATGAAGCAGATGGTGCATATTTACCATAGTCAAGTTCTTGGCAAAGTTTCAGGACTCCTGTGAGAGTATTGACTGCTTCTTCTAGTTCCCAAAAACCAATTTGACAAATACCTATAGTTAACAAGGAGTTAATGATTACCAATTTGATTTTTGTTGTGGTATCATTATTTTCATGAGGTGTAGATTTTAAGCAAGCAAGTGCTATTTCCCTTGATTGTTCACAATACTTTACGGCTTGGTGAATATCACCTGATAGCCAGCACACAGCACCTAATGTGTGATGTAGTTTGGCACTGCCATATCCAGGATTAAGTTGGTTTAATATCTGGGTAATTGCAGAAGTAATTGGTTTTAACAAACCTCGTTTGTAAAATGAGCGCCCAAGAGATTCATGGGTTCCCCATTTATTATTTCTCTGTCTAATGATGACATCTGCTGCTTGCTCAAAGTCTTCAATGACTACATAGTGATAGTAGGCTTCCAAAGCTTTTAATGCATCTGTGGTATTTTTAACTGTATGTACACTATTTGTCCAAAAATCGGCGGCTTTCTGGTTAGCGGTTTCCCATTCTCCAGTTAATCGCAGACGGGCGATCGCTTCCACAAGAATCACTGGATGCAGCCAGTATTTTCCTTTACGGCATTCCACTAAAGACCGAGCACACAAGCGATTCACCACTCGCCGACGTTGCAGTTCTGGCATATCCCACAGCAAACAGACAAGCCCTTCAATAGGCACCCAAGGTACATCCTGATAGCGGTAGCATCCTAGACGACACAAGAGGCGATATGCTTCAGCATCAATTTCTTGCAATCGGTTAAACTGACTAACAACTAAATTTTCTAACTCCGGTTCTATCAACAAATCTTCCTCAGTTGCACGCCAATAAGCATCCATATCACCTTCAAAATCTGTGATAATAGCACCACTGATAATTTGCATTGCTTTGGCATTGCCTCCATAGGCTCTACACATTTCACTTAGCGCTAGAGAACTAGGATTGATGCTGTGACTGGCAAAAAACTGTCTCCATGCCGACTCGTCTAAGCCCTTGAGCAGATAAAAATTTACCTCAACGCCAGCTTCGCATAAACGTTCACGGCTAGTAATAAGTGTAACAGATTTGACTGCCGGGTCAGTCAATACTCTCAATAATTCTACATAAATATGAAATGTATTAATAAATTCCCCGTGTTTATTTAAAGCAGGTTCAAGGTTATCGATTAATATAGCGATTCTTCTGGTGTCATCTCGAAGTTTCCGTTTCAGTCTTTCTAAATTGATCCACAAATCCCGTCCGGGTTCTTCATTAAAGTCTCGCCTGAGCCATTCCTCAACCACTCTCTCTACAGAAACGATGTTTTGGGTTTCCGTTGCCATCCACAGTTCTAAGAAAGCGTCAAAACCCTGAGTTTTGAAATATTTGCGAGCGAGCTTTGTCTTGCCTACGCCCCCCTCACCTTGGATGACAATAATTTTTGCACCACTTTCGACGATATTGTTGAGTTGGGCGATCGCTTCGGATCGTCCAACAAAATTAGGATCTGGCTCGTCGGTTCTCTTAATTTGGTAGCGCTCAACAATATCTTGCCAGCTGGTCAAGTCTACAGCTTGGCAAATCCTCATAAAGGTGTCTCTCTGTATTTGCCCTTTTCCCCAAAACCGCTTTAAAGTAGCTTTTGAAGTTAATGCTGTCTGACACCAAGTATCAGCAGTTTTATTCCAGCCCCTTTGCTTTCTGGCTTGATCAACAAGTTCTAGCCCCCGTGTAGATGCTCTTACAGAATCTGCCATCTTGAAATTATGTAGCATATATCCTTATGTTACATTTGCTCTCATGTTTGATGGCGAAAGACGTAATAACCGAACCAACTGAGCCAAAAAATTGAGCCAAAGAGTGAGCCTTTAGGGCTTATTGCTTCAGACATCCTAAAGATGTGGATGTTTCCACACCACCCAATCCCCCATATAGGAGACTTGTAGCATGACATCCTCTATCTGCAATCATGAGTGCGATCGCGGTAACTGTCCGTTCATCAGTGATCCCTACAATGTCAACAGACAGGTATGCGTTAAATGTGGACGAGAATACTATTTTCGGAGAAATGTTTTTAGTACTTTTTTACTGATTGCGGCGCTGGGTGTCAGCATACTGCTGATGATCAATCGCTCAGAAACTACCAACTCTCAACCTGACACGCAGCCTATTGTCCATCGCATGAAATAGGGAGTCAAGAGTCAACAGTCAAAAACCCTTGGACTATTGATTCTTGACTAATAACATCTCCCTTGTCTGGCGCAAATAAACAAAACATCATTGTTAAATTGGGTTTGAGCAAGGGTAAAGGGTATGTTTTCTCACTCTTATTCATACTTAATATATAAATTTACATGTATCAGTTTAATGACATCGACCTGCTTAATTTTAAGTTAATTATTCTAAACTAAATATTAAAGTTCTGCTCTCTTTGATATTTAGTAATGTAAAAAAAACATCAATCCTTTATAATATGCTGAGATTATCCCAAAAGATTAATGCTTGACCTCAACACTATCGCTGAGTTTTCCCGCACCAACTGCGTTGCTATTTGTGCATTTCTCGTGCCAGCAAACTTGCTTGCGACATTGCTGACTACGGTTTTGACTGCACTACATCGCCCATTACGTCAAGTGTGGCAAGCTGCTGGAATTGCCAGCATTTTTGGTTTAGTGATGGTACTGCACGTCTATACGTGGTTTGAGATCGGCGTGGTGATGGCTCCCACTTATATCTTGCTGTGGCTTGCAATCACCTGTTTACTGACTAATCTAGGAGCGATTTTATTTCGGAAATACTACACCAACCTTCCACAGCCCCGACCTGCCCTACGGGGCTGTGGTCAGGGCTGGCAAAAAACAGGTTTAGGCTAGGCTCACGGTATGCAAGGTAACCGGTAGGGCGTTTAGGAGACCTCCTATTTGAAAAGTAATAACTGGTAGCCGCGACTTCTAGTCGTCGAGCAGTTTGTGTGTATTTACCCAGGAAATTGTTTTTTCAAAGATTCCAAAGAAGCCCAACGGCTGTCAACAGGTTTTTCTAAATTGCTTGCAACGCTTGATTGAATACCCGGACACTTGCTATCACACAGTTGTCGCTGAGGGAATTCCAGACACATTTGCTCGTACAGCCATTGGCTGGGATAAAAATATCCTTGGGGTGATAGGGTTTCTACTAAATCCTCCAGAGCTATTTCCCGCTCTATAGGCAAGTCATCTGTTTCGTTAGCTGCTTCGTCTAACCAGATGATTTCCTTTGTATCAACCACTAAACGATGATTGTAGTTTTGCAAGCATCGGTTGCAGGTGCAAGTAATAATTGCTTCTGCCTGCCCGGAAACTTCCAGGTAATTGCCCTGATACTGCACGCGTATGCGACCGCTAATTGGTGTTAACGTTTCCAGACCAGGCAGAAACTCCTTAACCTGAATTTCCTCTGTCCGCTCCGGGGCTTTGGATAGCTGCGGAATATATATCGCGTCCATAGGATTTATGAGACATGTTCACTAAAAGTTGTGTGTATGATCAGCAATGCTGTGCTGAAAATACATATTCAAGTTTAACTTTTATCCAAATTATTTTTCTAGCTGCTACATTCGGATTTCCGAAACTTTTTACTGATACAAGAGGAATTCAGAATTCAGAACTCAGAATATTTTCTCCTGACTCCTGAACGCCAGTCACCTACTGCGGGTTTCCCGCCGTAGGTGCTGGCTCCTCCTGACTCCTGTAAAGACGGTTCCGCCCGAACATCTCTTACTGACTCCTAACTCCTCACTCAAGCATGGCTGAACGTACAACAAGATGACGGTGAGGTTCTTTGCCTCGACTGAAGGTTTCCAAGTCACTAAATTCCTTCAAGAAGGTGTGGACTTGGCGGCGTTCAGCAGAACTGAGGGATTGGATTTCTACTTCTTGACCAGAGGAACGCACTTGCTCAGCGGCTGCTTCTGCCATATGGCGAATCTCTGCTTGTCTCTTGACGCGGTAGCCGTTCAACTCAATGGTGTAAGAGGCTTGCTGCTCATTTTGTTGGTTCAAGTTGAGAATAGAATTAGCTAGATACTGCATAGCATCTAGCACTGAACCATTTGGACCAATGAAAGTCTGGATTTGTTCTGGCATTAGGTTGGTTTCATCAATCGTTAACCAGAAGCTATCAGGTTCTTGGGACTCCGTATCTTGAATGGCAGTTCTTTCCAACTCACCTTCAACATCAACAGATACCCCAGTTATTCGCAGGAGTGTTTTTAACCACTGCTGACCACGTTGCATCCGACTGTCGATCATCATCACCCTGTAGCCTTTTTCTTAGAACTTTTTGGTTCAAAAGGTAGTGCTTTTTGTTCTGCGCCTTCTGTTTCTTTCTCCTGAGTTTCTACCATTTTTTGCAGATCCTCTGATAGAGGTTCGCGGGAGAGAATATAGGTTTGCAGAGTCTGGAAAATATTACCAATCACCATATACATAAGCACCCCAGCTGGCAGAGGGAAGAACAAAAACATTCCAGAAAAGATCACAGGAGTGATTTTGTTGACCGTGTCCTGCTGCGGGTTAGCATTAGTGGAATTTTGCCCAGAAAGTAGTTGACTAATGTAGAGGGTAATGCCAAACATCACCACCATACCGACTACATCCCAGTGGATTGTGCCGTCAGGGTCCATGGCGCCAACCCTACCTAAGGCATCGATGAACAGGAATCCTTGATCTGCTGCTAGTCCGGGAATTGTTCCCTGAATGGTTACATCTCCTGGCTGCAAACCTTCTATATTACCTTCAGCATCTATTTTTACCCGATCTTCCCCTTTGGTGACTTTCCATTGGGGGATTAACTTAGTGTCAGGGTTGTCCGCCAACAGTGTCTGAAAGGGTTTGCCTTCAAGAGTCTGATATTCCATCTTGGTGCGTTCCCCCACTGCCAATTTATTACCTCCGGGGAGGATGGCAGTTACCTTAGTGTGTTCCCCTGGAGCAATGTAGATATTTTGGGGGGGAGTGGCAAAGGCTTGCGGTTGAATGCGTTCGATTTGTTCTGCCGGAAAAATTTGTAGGTTAACGCTATAGTTGACCGAGGAAAAAGGTGAACCCCGCAATGTGGCAAATAGCGCTAGTAAAACTGGCATCTGCACCACTAAAGGCAAACAACCTGCCAGTGGGTTGCCAAATTCTTTTTGAACATTAAGCATTTCCTCCTGCTGCTTTGGCTGGTCGTCCTTAAAGCGCTCTTTGATTTCTTGCATCCGCTTTTGCATCAAAGGTTGTACAATGCGCATTCGCCTCATATTGCGAATGGAGCCAGCACTCAGGGGATAGAGCGCGAAGCGAACTATCAATGTCAATGCCACGATCGCCAATCCATAGCTAGGTACAAAGCTATAGAACAAGTCGATGATTGGCAGCATCACGTTGTTCGAGAGAAACCCGATACCAAAATCCATTATTCTGAATTCAACCTGAGGTACTGTAATTTAACTGTAATTTA